>JABLXR010000031.1 GCA_013178015.1 Anaerolineae bacterium | reverse complement strand
TGTCGGGCTGTGTACGCTTGCCGGAGGCGTACGACAACCCCTACCTCCTGGTAAGGAATCTTGCCTTCCAGCAGTTCTACTTGCACCATCGGAGTCCCTACTCGTTCGCAATGGGCCGCCTAGGGAGGAACCAGCTCCTGTTTGGGTCCCTTCCCAGCGCTCACCCTTTCCAGGCTGACTTCGCCCGCATCACGGGACTGACCATCAGCCAGTTTCTAGAGCTGAGTATGACGCTGGTCTGTCGCTTCCTGGTAGAGGGCGAAAGGTCATTGACCGTGGACTGGCTCGAGCCAGCCCAGCGCAACTACCCACCCGGCACCACCCAGCGATTCCTGGATGCGCTCTCACGGGACCGCTCATCAGTAACTGAGTGGCTTCGATCCGCCGCTGGCAGCCACAGCCTTGCATGTGAGCTCTACGAAGAGAGCCCGCTCCAGCGATACCCGCTTCTCCGCGAGGGCAACGTCTACCACTGCTACTCCTCTCTTCTGCTCATGCACTCGATCAGCTTCTTCGTGTACAGGATGCTCAGGGATAGCGACCCTCAGGTGTTCATGCGGCTATTCGGCCCCCTGTTTGAGCAGCACGTGCGGAGGGGCGTCGACTACCTAGGACTGCCCTACGATGACGAGCGTGAGTTGATCTCCAAGCTCGGACGTGGATGCAAGGTCGTTGACTTCGTCATCTCGGATGGATCTCACCGCGTGTTTGTGGATGCCAAAGGGGTAGAGATGACTTACCTAGGGCAGACGAGCCATGACCCCTCGATCGTCAGTAACAAGGCCAAGGACTCCTTCCTAAAGGGCCTCTGTCAAGCATATTCTACGGCTCGTGCACTCAATCAACGTGGGGAAGCATCAACGGGCGACAACTACCTGCTCATAGTAACCTTCAGGGAGCTCTTTCTGAGCAACGGTCAGGCATTTCGTGACTACGTGGATGCTGAGGCAGTAGACCGCATCGTCCGTAAGTTTGGAGGAGCGGAATGGGTGCCGCTAAGGAATGTGTTCTGCTGCTCAGTAGACGATTGGGATAGGTTCGTGCAGTGCTGTGCTCGCAAACGCTATCTCGGCCCAGCCCAGCTCCTTCGCGAGTATGTGCGTGCCGATGCCCGGTCTGCTCGCAAGATGAAGTTTGTGTTCGGCTACCACGTGGAGGAGTCTCACCCTAGTCCTGACGAGCCACGGTACCTGAGGAGCGCGGCAGAGACTGTCTGGAAGCGTGTCAGGAACTGGTTCCCAAACACCAGTCACTAGAGGCTCCGCTCCATCACGAGCCTGGACATCTTCTGGCTCAAGGGCGAGAGCCTGGAGAACCTAGAGGCGGCTCTGGAGCACTTCCGGACGCTGGAGGAGGAGTTAGGGGAGTAGAACCCGCCCGGAGCCAGTCCCCGCACAAGTTCTGTCCCCTTCCGGCCGATATACAAGCATACATCACCGGCAAGGAGGACACTCATGCGCCGCGCCGCGATCCTGACCGTGCTCGCCATGCTGCTGCTCGTTCCCGCGATCGCCCTAGCCCAGGGAACCGCCTCCGACATCGTCGAACTCGTCTTCACTGACGGTGGTGCCCAGGTGGGCATCACTGACACCATCGAGAGCGTCGCCGCCGTCACCGTAGAGATCGATGGTCAGCAGTATCTGCTCAAGGTGCCGGTCACCATTGACATTGACACCGCCGTCCCGTTGACGAGCAGCCTGCTCTCCGTTCCGGCGGCGGCTCGCGTGGGCCAGCTGGGCATAGAGATCCTGGCGGCGGAAGAGTTCACCGAGGAGACAGAGGTGGCCTTCCCGGGGTTCTGGGGTGGAGAGAAAGACCTCGCGCCCAGCAGCGATGATAGCAAGCTGGTAGTGGTCAGCTTCGATATCACCAACTGCGGCAACGAGCAAGCGTCTCTCAGTTCCTACAACGTGCAGGGTGTGGACGACACCGGACGCAGGTTCGAAGAGCTTGAATTCAGTTGTGAAGATGTCAACCCCGGTGAGACCGGGCATTGCGTGAGCGTGTTCGACTTGGCGACGGACGTCAACATCATCGCCCTGGATATTGAAGTGACCGATCACCGGCAGCTACCGGTTCCGCGGTAGCCGTTCTGTGCGCCAGGCTGGCCGATGCAAGCCGCGTAAGGCCGCAGCGGCCAGCCCAACCCGTCCGTCTGCAGGGGTCTTCCCCGGGGAGAGCCCTCACCTCCGCACCGCGCACCCGCTTGCGGGTGCGCTGCTGATGCCGGGCAGGCTCGGAGGCAGCGGTGGGCGTGGGGTCCTCGCGCTCCGTGAAAGGCAGTCCGTGACCTGCCGTCGCGGCCAACACGCTGGCCGCCGGCGCGTGCGGCTGCCCGCCGTCGGCCTCCGTTGCGCTTCCGCGCACCCCGGTCTATCCTGGTACCGTGCCACTGCCCCATCCCACCCGCCGATCCCGCACCCGACCGCACGGAGGTGACGATGGACCCGAGCCGAATCGCCTTCCACGGCACCCTGGCCCAACTGGTGGACAAGGTCGAGAGCGGCGAGATGGTCCCCAAGCTGCAGGCCTCCCACGCGCCTCCCTGTAAGTTCTGGACCGCCTTCCAGGTCCTCAACGGCATCCGCCACATGGCTCCCGTCATCCACGGCCCCAAGGGCTGCACCTACTCCGTGGCCAGCTCCTACAAGATGCGCGGCTGCGAGTACCGCGGCGTCCCCCTCGAGCCCACTACCTGCACCGCCCAGGACGAGGCCGACGTGATCTACGGGGGCGAGGGCAAGCTCCTGGAGGCGGTCAAGGAGGCCGACCAGCGCTACCACCCAGACCTGATCGTCATCCTCTCCTGCTGCTGCTCCGGCATCGTGGGCGACGACGTAGAGACCGTCGCCGAGACGGCTGCCTTCCAGGTGCAGGCCCGAGTCCTGGCCCTGCGCAGCGAGGGCTTCGGCGGAGACTTCCGCAGCGGTTACGAGGACGCCTTCCGGGCGCTGATGGACCTCATGGAGCCGCGCACCGAGGTGATGAAGGGCACGGTGAACATCATCGGCGCCCGCGAGGGGCCCACCTACACCGAGTGGACCCAGGACCTGGACGAGATCCAACGCCTGGTGAAGGGGATCGGGGCCCGGATCAACGGAGTGCTCTGCGGCGGCTGCACCGTGGAGGAGATCCGGCGGGCATCCTCGGCCGAGATCAACGCCTCCTGGTGTTACGACTGGGGGCAGAAGCTGGGGGACCTGATGGAGGAACGCTTCGGGGTCCCCTACGCCCGCACCGGCCAGCCCTACGGCCCCGCCGCCACCGAGGAGTGGATCATGGGGGTGGCCGAACCCTTGGGGCTGGAGAGGCAGGCGCGGCAGTTCATCGCCGAGGAATCGGCCGCCGTGGCCGACGAGGTGCGGACGTTACAGCGCTGCTTCCAGGGCAAGACGACACTGATCGAGATCTCGGAGTTCCCCGGCCCCATCCGGGCTCTCTCCCTGGCCCGCATGGCCGAGGAGTTCGGCGCCCACCCTGTTGTGATCAACCTCCACCCCTACACCGTCAAGGAGCGACTGCCCAGCCTCAAATTCCTCCTCAGCCGGGGCGAGAACCCCGAGGTGATCCTCACTCACGGGATATTTGCCCTGGGCAGCTTCAACGCGTCTGCGAGCACCCAGGAGGACGTGGCCATGATCGCTTCGCAGTACGACAACGCCCTCTACGTGGGCAGCCCCCTGCGCCAGCCCGGTGTGCCCCAGCTGAACATGACTACCATGACCGGATACCCTCAGTATGGGTACCGGGGCATCCGCAACATGGCCCGCCTGGCGGAATCGGGGCTGGAGCATGCCGCGCGCCCTCGCTCCAGGCTGTTCAAGCGGGTGCTATATGGCGACTGAACGGGTGACCAACGCCGCGGCCGCCGCCCGCTGCCACGATCCCTATCTCCGCTGCGCCCTGTATGGCGCGGCCCAAACTGCCTTAGGGGTAAGGGGGTGCTGCGTGCTCTCCCACTCCCCTCAAGGCTGCTTCCAGCTAGTGGACGCGGCCTTCGGGTGGCAGGACGCCGATTACACCGAGACTCTCACGCTGTGTACCAAGCTTTGCGAAGACGAGATCGTGCACGGTGGAGAGGGGGTCCTCGCCCGTACCATCCTCGAGGCGCGGGAGCTGGATGTCCGGCTGATGTTCGTGGTCACCGCCTGTGGGCCGGAGATCGTGGGCGACGACATCATGGCCGTGTGCCAGGACCTGCAGCCGGAAGTCGAGTTTCCCTTGGTGCCCATCTTGTGTGCTGGCTTCCGCGGAGATCAGAACCGGGGCATCGAGATCGCCCTGGAGGCCATGCTGGAGCACCTGGTGCCCGAGGAGGGCGGCTTCCGAGTGCCCCGCTCGGTGTGTCTGGTGGCGCCGCACGCCAACTCAAACCCGACCTGGATGGGCGACCTGGCCTGGGTGCGGGAGGTGCTGGCCGCGATGGGAGCCACAGTGGTGGCCACCTTGGCCCACGACACGGCCCCGGAGGACTTCGAGAAGGTGCCCATGGCGGAGGGGTGCCTGGTCTTGAGTCACGACGCGGGTCAGGGGGCGGCCGATCTCCTGGCGGAGCGCTACGGGGTGGAGCAGTGGTGCCGGGACCTGCCCCTTCCTATCGGCTTCAGCAACACCGCCAGCTGGCTGCGAGAGCTGGGTCGGCGGTTGGGAGCGGAAGCGGTGGCGGAAGGTATGATCGCCCGGGGCGAGGCGACGGTGGTGGAGCGGTGCCGACGCAAGGGGCTAGAGCAGTCGCCCCTGCACCGGACTCCGGCCGCCATTGTAGCCGACGCCACCGTGGGCGTGCCTCTCCTGCGCTTTCTGGCTGAAGACCTGGAGGTCGTCCCGACGCTGGTGTGCCTGCGGTCGGGTCAGGCGGATGCCCAAGCGATGCTGGAAAGGGAGATCGCGTCCCTGGGTGTCAGCCCGACCGTGATTCGCGATGCCGACGTCTACGCGGCCAAGAAGGCGCTGGGAGAAGCGAGGCCGGAGATGGTCTTCGGCAGCAACGTGGAGCGGCACGCGGTGGAGGAGCTGGGAATCCCCTTCGTGTTTCGCATCGTGAACCCCTTGTCTCGCTTCCGCATGGTGGACCGGGCCTACTTTGGCTACGAGGGGATGCTGAACCTGATCGAGGTGATGCGCAATGACTGGCTGGACCGCTACCGTTCCAGGCATCGGCGCTACCGGGCGAGGTGGTAGATGCGGCAGATAGCCATCTACGGCAAGGGGGGCATCGGGAAGAGCACGGTGGCATCCAACCTCTCTATGGCTTTCCGTGAGCGGGGCCTGGAGGTGATGCAGGTGGGGTGCGACCCGAAGCGGGACTCCACCCGTACCCTCACGGGTGGGCGCATGATCCCCACCGTGCTGGAAACCCTGCGCGACCAGTTGCGTCTGGGGCGGGACCAGAGCGCCATCAGCTTGGAGGACATCGTATTCGCTGGGGAGGGCGGGGTCCGCTGCGTGGAGTCCGGTGGGCCGGAGCCCGGGGTGGGCTGCGCCGGTCGGGGAGTGCTCACCGCACTGCAGATCCTCAAGGATCTGAAGGCTTTCGACACCTATGGCACCGACGTAGTGATATACGATATTCTGGGCGACGTGGTGTGCGGCGGGTTCGCCCAGCCCATCCGGGAGGGTTTCGCCCGAGAGATATACTTGCTCTGCTCCGGCGCCTTCATGAGTCTGTACGCCGCCAACAACATCGCCAAGGGCGTCCGCCGCTTGTCGCGTCGGGGGGAGACGGGCCTGGCCGGGGTGATCGGCAACAGCGGAGGCCAGGAAGAGTTCGAACGCGACCTGCTCTCTCAGTTTGCCCAGGCCATCGGAACGTCGTTGATAGACGTAATCCCTTTCAGCCCAGTGATTCGGGCCTGTGAGGTGAAGGGCCGGACGGTGCTGCAGCACTCGCCCAACTCTCCCGAGGCGGATGCCTTCCGTCATCTGGCGGAGATGCTGCTAGCGAACCAGTCGCGGGTGATCCCGACACCTGTCGAGGAGGTGGAGGACCTGGAGAGGCTCTACCGCTCCCGCCTGGACCTGTACGCCGCTGCCGGGGAATCCCCGTGAGCCTCCCCCCATCGCCCTCGGCCTCGGTAATGCCCGGCCACCCTTGCTTCGACGAGTCAGCCCACGACCGGGTGGGGCGGGTACACCTTCCGGTAGCTCCCGCCTGCAACATCCAGTGCGTCTTCTGCACCCGCCGGGTATGTGCCAATCTGACCATGCAGCACCCCGGGTGGGCGCGGCGGCTGCTGACCCCGGAGGAGGCCCTGGGCCTGGTCCGGGGGCTGGTGAGACATCGTCCGGGGGAGCGCTTCGTGGTGGGGGTGGCCGGCCCCGGCGAGCCCCTGGCGAACCAGGGCACCTTCACCGCCCTGGAGGCGGTGCACCGGGAGTTCCCCCAGCTCACCTGCTGCGTAAGCACGAACGGGCTGCTCCTCGAGGAGCGGTTGCCGGAGTTGCTGGCGGTGGGCATCAGCGCTCTCACGGTTACCATGAACGCGCTCGAGCCGCGCGTGGGCCAGCGCATCTACACCTGGGTCAGACATGAGGGGCGGACGTATTGGGGCGAGGAGGGGGCTGGCCTGCTGATCGAGAGACAGCTGAGCGGGGTGGAGGCGGCCCTGGCCGCTGGGCTAGGCGTCAAAGTGAACACCGTGCTGATACCTGGTGCCAATGATGGGGACTTGCCGCGCCTGGCCAGGGCAGTCGCCGACCGGGGCGTTCGCCTGATGAACATCATGCCTCTCATCCCGCCCGATGACATGCCGGGGCTGCGGGCTCCCACTTGCGAAGAGCTTCAGAGGGCCCGAGACGACTGCGAGACCTGGCTGCCGCAGTTTCGACGCTGCGAGCAATGCAGCGCCGACGTGATGGCCTTTCCTCCGGTCGGGGCCGGCTGCGGCACGGCGATCTCTCGGCCGACCGGGTAATGGCTGGGTCTGTGGTCAAGTGGGGGGATGGTCTTGCGCCCGGCGACTCTCCTCGCGCTCTGTGCTTCTACCCTCGGGAGGCGCGCCGCTCGCATCCATCGGGCGGTCGAGCCGCGCCTCGGCTCTCTCCCTCCTCGGCCCGACCCTGGCTCACGCTGGGAGCGTGAGCCTCTTGTGCCCTGCGGCACCCTGCGCTACACTAGGCCGATCACACGTGCGCTCATGAGCGGACGGGCGGGGAGTGCGCCCATGAGCGAAAGGCAGACCTCATGGCGACGCCTACCGAAGTGAGCGAGAAGCTAGACATCCCGCCGGCGACGTTGCGGCGGTACGTCAGCCTTTTTGGGGAGCATCTCTCCGATGAGGCTCGCCGCCCGCGGGGGCGGCGGTTCGCCGAGGCGGACGTCGAGACCCTCGCCCGCATCCGGGAGATGTTTGCCTCCGGGCGATCGTCGGAGGAAGTGCTGGCGGCTCTGGCGGGTGCTACTGCGCCGCCCGGCAGCGTGCAGGCGGCCCCGAGGCCTGCGGCCCGGTCTTCGCCCGAGGTCCCACCACCGGCTCCGCAGCGGCCGGCGCCTGTCGACCAGGAGAATGGCAGCGAGGACGCGGCTGCGCGCGCCCTCCGCCGGTTTCAGCCTCGGGAGTTTCCCCGGGCCGAGCCCGTCCGGAGCAGCTTGGAAGTGCAGAAGCTGGCCGGCAGGCCCGGCGGGGCAGCGGAGAACCTCTCTCAGAAGGTGGCCCTCAACGAGGACCGGCTGTCGAGGGCAGACGAGCGGCTGTCGGTGCTCGAATACCGGCTGACTCGGGTGGAGGAGTGGTTGAGGCTGCCGTGGTACAAGCGGCTGTTCTCCCGCCCGCCCTTTCACGGGTTGTAGCGTCTCGGCCGCCAATAACGCCTCAGGCGAATCTTCGCATACCGCTACTCAAGCGTCAGACCACCCGTAGGTCCCCAGCACTTGGGAGAAGTAGATGGTGTGTTGCTCTTCCAGTGGCCGCTCGCGGTGCCGCGGTGTCAATAGCAGGTGCGGAGGTGCCACCTTGGCGTAGACCTGGCATTCGATGTTGATGGGGCACTCCGCGATCGAGGGAGCGCGCACCCGCAGCCCGGGGACTGGCGTCAGGCCCGCCGCCATGAACTTGTCCAGGTCGCGGCCAGACTTGGTGCCGCACAGCGCGACGGCATCCTGGAGGGAATCGTCAGGCACGGCAATGGTGAACTCCGGCACTGCCTCCAGGAAGCGCCAGGAGTGGCGCCTCGGTGTCACGGCGATGGCCAAGATGGGACGCTCGTAGTAGTGAGGGCCCAGCAGACCCCAGCCGAGCGTGAGCACGTTGATGGCGCCTGACTCGTCGGTGACGGTGCAGAGCACGCCTCCGTGTCGCATTCTGCTGAGAAGCTCGTTGCTGCATTGGTAGAAGTCAAGTTCACGGCGCTGTCTCATCTTCTCCTCCACTGAACCGGCCGTGGGATGGGTTAATGGCTCCCCGTGAGCGCCTGCGCGGTGCTGAAGAGGTGGCCACGCGGGCTGGGCCGAAGCCTGGGAGGCCAGCGCAGGCTGGCCCCCTTTCGACAGAGGGAGAAGCCTGCCCACGCTAGCCAGTCTTGTAGTGCTCTAGATGCCCGGTCTCTGCTGCCAGCGCTACTCGGTCGAGGAGCCGGCTCTGCTCTTCGGCCGATAGGGGGTGCCAGTCTCTCACTATGGCCAGGTTCTGCTCCAGGACGTCAAGGGAGTCCATGCCGCAGACCAGGGTGGATACCGCCTGCGATAGCGAGTACGAAATCGCCTCTCGCACGGAGACACCCGCCCGAAGCAAGTTGCCTCCGGCAAGGCTCTTCATCCCGATGATCCCGATGCCGGCTTCGCTCAGGCGTGGGATCAGGGAGCGGGCGAAGCTCCGGTAGTGGTGGTCCAGCAGGTTGACGGGGAGCTGGACCGCGTCCCAGATGTCGCTCCCCTCGAGCATCTCCTCCAGTAGTCGGGGCCAGCGATGACCGGTGAACCCGACGTAACGGATCTTGCCCTGCTTCTTGGCCTCCAGCGCGGCCTCTACGACGCCTTGGGAGAGAATGCGCTGAGGAACGCCATCGTCAATGATCTCGTGAAGCTGGAGAAGGTCAATTCTGTCGGTCTGGAGCCTTCGCAGGCTCTGCTCCAGCTGGGCGCGGAACGTGGGCGCGTCCCTCCCGTGGTTCTTGGTCATGAGGAAAGCCTGGTCGCGGTAGCCGCCCAGCAGGGCGAGACCCATTATCTCCTCGCTCAGCCCATCGTTGTAGCACCAGGCGTTGTCCAGGAAGTTGACGCCTTCGTTCAGCGCCGTGCGTACAATGCGCACCCCCAGCTCCCGGTCGCGGTAGCGGCCGATATGGAACCCACCGACACCGATGATACTGACCTCTTCGCCAGTGGAGCCGAGGAGGCGATAGGGGATCCCGTTGACGGTCCTGACGGTGTACATGAGTCTCTCCTTCGACGAGGGGAGCAAACGACGTGGAAGCCGGGTCTTCAGCAGGGATTATAGCCTAGTTGGCTGCGTGCCGGTAGCGGCCGTCGGCTCGGGGGCGAGGCTCGCAAGTTCCGTCCGAGCAGGAGTTCACGAACGAGGGCACAAGTGTGTTCACCCGGCAGCAGTACGGGTGAAGCGGCGTAGGCGGTCTGCGCGCAGCCTCTCAGAGCAGGCTCCGCGGTTGGCGGCGGCGGCAAGGCGACGGTCTTCGGGTGGAGGCAGGGCGCGCGTGGGGGCGCGCAACGCTCGAAGGGGGGTATACCCGCAGGGTTGTCGGGGACTGCTCTCGTGGGCCGAACGTGGGGAAGCACCCGAGCGGCTATGCTGGTGGGCACCGGCCCACGCAATCTCGAGCTGTGGCCCGTTTGACAGGTCCATCGCGGCGTGGTAGTATGGCGCCATTCGTCCGAGGTGGGATTTGGACCAGACACCCGGCCAACCTAAGGGCCTACTCCTCGTAATTACCGTGCTCCTCGTACTTGAGGAGCGGTCGCCGCTTGTCGGGAGGAAGTAGGCCTGAGCGCCAAGTAGCATAGATCAGTTCGTACGAACCTCCCGACAAGGGAGGTTCTTTGTTGTGTGCGGAGCTCTCTTCTGAAGAGCGTGAGGGAAGGGCCTCACAGCGAGGGCGCACTCTTCAGCCGGAAGGCGAGGCGAGTGCGCCTCTTTCATTCAGACTGCACAGGAGTGACACATGGGTACCAGCCGTAGCGACGCCGTCACCAAAGGAATCGAGCGGGCCCCCCACCGGTCTCTACTCCGCGCGCTCGGGGTCACCGACGAGGAGATGGCCCGCCCGCTGGTAGGGGTGGTCAACTCCTACAGCGAAGTAATACCGGGGCATCAACACCTGGACCGGGTAGCCGAGGCGGTCAAGGCTGGGGTACGCATGGCCGGGGGGACTCCCTTCGAGGTCAATGTGCCGGCCATTTGCGATGGCATCGCTATGAACCACGCCGGCATGTGCTACTCCCTGGCCAGTCGGGAACTAGTGGTGGACTCGGTGGAGAGCTTGGCGGAGGCGCACGCGTTCGACGGCCTGGTCTTGGTGGCCAGTTGCGACAAGATCGTGCCGGGCATGCTGATGGCGGCCGCCCGGCTGAACGTGCCCTGCATCATTGTCTCCGGTGGGCCCATGCTAGCTGGCCGACACGAAGGCCGGCTGGTGGACCTCAATGATGTGTTCATGGCCGTGGGCGCCGTCGCGAGTGGCGCTATGACGGAGGACGAACTCGATCGGCTGGAACGGGCCGCCTGCCCAGGTTGCGGGTCATGCGCGGGGATGTTCACCGCCAACACCATGAACTGCCTCACGGAGGCCCTGGGGATGGCGCTGCCTGGCAATGGTACCGTTCCGGCCGTGTCGGGCGACCGCCTGGGTCTAGCCCGGCGGACGGGAATGCGGGTGATGGACCTCATCCGGGAGGGGGTGAGGGCTCTGGACATCCTTAGTCCGGCGGCCTTCGCCAATGCCCTGAGCGTGGACATGGCGCTGGGCGGCTCGACCAACACCGTGCTGCACTTGCTGGCCATAGCCCGGGAGGCCCGGGTACCTCTCTCGCTGGAGCAGGTCAATGAGGTCAGCGCCCGTACCCCGCACCTGGCCAAGATGAGCCCGGCGGTGGGCGGGCACCGACTGGAGGAGCTACACCTGGCAGGCGGGATTCCGGCGGTGCAAAGGAGATTGGCAGACGCCGGGCTGCTGAACTTGTCCGCCAAGGTGGTGGCGCCGGGTGGGATTGAGTCCGTGGTGCAGGCGGCTGCCGTGCAGGACCCGGCCGTGATTCGCCCTCTGGCAGATCCATACAGCCGTACCGGAGGGTTGGCGGTGCTTTTCGGCAACCTGGCCCCGATGGGAGCAGTGATCAAGAAGGCCGCCGTAGCCGCCGACCGCATGAGACTGCGTGGTCCGGTGCGAGTGTTCGATAGCGAGGAGGAGGCCACCAGGGCCTTCCTGGCGCGTCGGTTCGAGAAAGGAGAAGTGCTGGTGATCCGGTACGAGGGCCCCAAGGGAGGGCCGGGAATGCGGGAGATGCTGACTCCCACTTCGATCCTGTCAGGGATGGGACTAGACGGGCAGGTCGCACTTCTGACGGACGGGCGGTTCTCGGGTGCCACTCGGGGGGCTGCCGTGGGGCACGTTTCTCCCGAAGCGGCCGAACGGGGCCCGATCGCTGCTCTACGGGACGGCGACATAGTATCCATGGACATCGAGGCTGGGCTGATCGAGGTAGAGCTAGCGGACGAGGAGATACGGAGGCGGCTCGCGGAGCTTCCGGTGTGGGAGCCGCGGGTGAAACGGGGCTACTTGAGGCGTTACGCGAAGCTCGTCACGTCGGCCAACACCGGCGCCGTTCTGGCTGAGGACTGACGGGCCAGAGGAGGCAACCATGGAACTGACCGGTGCACAGATAGTCTGGGAATCGCTGCTAAGAGAAGGGGTGGAGGTTGTCTTCGGATACCCTGGCGGCCAGATCATTGACGTATACGACACCATGATGGACTACCCGATCCGCCACATCCTGGTGCGGCATGAGCAGGGGGCCGCCCATGCGGCGGACGGCTACGCTCGGAGCACGGGCAAGGTGGGCGTCTGCATGGCCACATCGGGGCCGGGCGCGACCAACCTAGTGACAGGGATCGCCACTGCGTACATGGATTCGGTCCCCATAGTCGCCATCACGGGCCAGGTGGCTACGTCAGTGCTGGGCAAGGATGCCTTCCAAGAGACTGACATCACCGGCATCACGCTGCCCATCACCAAGCACAACTACCTGGTCGGCCGGGTCGAGGAGTTGGCCACGGTGATCAAGGAGGCGTTTCACATCGCCCGCACGGGAAGGCCGGGGCCGGTGCTCATTGATCTGCCTCGCGACGTGGCCCTGGGCAAGACCGTCTACGAGTACCCGGACAGAGTTGACCTGCCGGGCTATCGTCCCACCGTGAGGCCGAACGCCCGCCAACTGAAGACGGCTTCCGAGCTGATGAATGCGGCGGCGCGGCCGCTGATTATCGCGGGAGGCGGCGTCAATCGTGCAGGTGCCTGGGAGGAACTGGCGCAGCTAGCGCGCAAGTACCGGGCTCCAGTGGCCATGACCCTCTTGGGGCTGGGCAGCTTCCCCGAGTCGGACCCTCAGAGTCTGGGCTTCATCGGGATGCACGGCGCTGCTTCGGCATACATGGCGGCTGACAAGGCCGATTTGATCCTGGCCGTGGGCATGCGGTTCAGTGATCGGGTTACGGGCAGGCCCTCTGCCTGGGCTCCGAATGCCAAGATCATTCACATTGACGTGGACCCGGCTGAGGTGGGCAAGAATGTGGCGCCCACGGTGCCCATCGTTGGCGACGCAAAGTACGCCTTGCAGCAGTTGGTTCCCCTGGTTCAGCCTTGTGAGTTTGAGCCCTGGTGGGAGCTGATCCGCGAGTGGAAGCGGGAAGAGGCAGAGCGCGACATCCTGAATCGAGAGAGCGACGAGATCCTACCCCCATATGTGATTGACCGCATATCCAGAGTCACCGGAGGCCAGGCGCTTATGGTCTCGGATGTGGGCCAGAATCAGATGTGGGAGGCCCAGTACTACCAGCACAACCGGCCTCGCGGGCTGTGCACCTCGGGCGGCTTGGGCACCATGGGGTACGCTATTCCGGCCGCGATCGGGGCTCAGGTCGGCAACCCCGGTGTGCCGGTCTGGGTAGTGGCGGGAGACGGTGGGGCTCAGATGACGATCAACCAGTTGGGCACCATCGTTCAGGAGCGCCTGCCGATAAAGATCGTCGTCCTCAACAATGGATACCTGGGCATGGTGCGCCAGTGGCAGGAGATCTTCTTCCGCCGGCGCTACAGCGCCACTGCTATCACTAGCCCGGACTTCAGCAAGATAGCCGAGGCGTATGGCATGCCGGGCCTGCGAGTTGACCGAAGGGATGAGGTGGATGCTGCGATAGACACAGCTGCCAGCACGCCCGGACCCTTCCTGCTCGAGTTCCGAGTCAAAGGGGAAGAGAACGTGTACCCGATGGTGCCAGCCGGCCAGACCATTCGCGAGATGATCCGCAGGCCGTTACCTACGGAGCGCTGTCTGGTGGAGGAGAGGGCGTAATGCGTCACACCATAGTAGCTCTGATGGAAGACAAGCCGGGGGTCCTCAACCGGGTGGCGAATCTCTTTCGCCGCCGGGGGTTCAACATTGACAGCCTAGCGGTCGGACATAGCGAGACCCCGGGCATATCGCGCATGACGGTGGTGGTCACTGGCGACGACCGCACCCTGGAGCAAGTGGCCAAGCAGCTGCACAAGCTGGTGAACGTCACCAAGGTGTTCGACCTGGATGGGGCCAACGTGAGCCGAGAGCTGGCTCTGGTGAAGGTCCACGCCACTCCTGCGAACCGCTCCGAGGTCATCGGACTGGCCAACATCTTCCGCTCGAACATAGTAGACGTCTCGCCCGAGTCTTTGATCATCGAGATCACCGGAACCGAGGACAAGGTGGACTCGCTGCTGGAGCTGCTGAGACCGTACGGTGTTCAGGAGCTAACGCGCACGGGCATCCTGGCCCTGGCGCGAGGATAGCAGTATCAGATAACCTTGCGTCCGTTCAAGGAGGGACTTCATGGCCACTATGTTCTACGACGCTGACGCGGACCTGGGGCTGCTCAAGGACCGCAAGATCGCCGTGATTGGCTACGGCAGCCAGGGGCACGCTCATGCGCTCAACCTGCGCGACAGCGGGCTCGACGTGAGGGTGGGTCTGTATGCTGGCAGTCGGTCCCGGGCCGACGCCGAGCAGGCAGGGCTGCGGGTGCTGGAGACGGCCGCTGCAGCGGCCGAGGCCGACGCCATCATGATGCTGGTTCCGGACCAGGTGCAGCGCAGTGTCTACGAGCGGGACATCGAGCCGAACCTGAGCGAAGGCAAGACGCTCATGTTCGCCCACGGTTTCAACATCCATTATAGCCAGATCAGCCCGCCTCCGAATGTGGATGTGAGCATGGTGGCACCGAAGAGCCCCGGCCACATGATGCGGCAGGTCTATACCGAGGGCGGCGGGGTGCCCGCGCTTCTGGCCGTACACCAGGACTACAGCGGGCGCGCCCGCGCCCACGCCCTTGCTTACGCCAAGGGACTGGGATGTACTCGGGCCGGTGTCATAGAGACCACCTTCGCTGAGGAGACGGAGACGGACCTCTTTGGGGAGCAGGCGGTGCTGTGCGGTGGGGTGACGGCGCTGATCAAGGCCGGGTTTGAGACCCTGCTCGAGGCGGGCTATCAGCCAGAGATCGCCTACTTCGAGTGCCTGCACGAGCTAAAGCTGATTGTGGACCTGATGTACCAGGGTGGATTGAGCTACATGCGCTACTCGGTGAGCGACACGGCCGAGTACGGAGACTATGTCGCCGGGCCTCGCGTCATCACCGAGGAGACGAGGGAAGAGATGCGGGCCATGCTGGCCGAGATTCGGGATGGCACGTTCGCCCGCGAGTGGATACTGGAGAACATGGCCGGGCGGCCGAGCTTCAACGCCATGCGGCGGCGGGAGCGCGAGCACCCCATCGAAAGGGTCGGGGCGGAGCTCCGAGCTATGATGCCCTGGCTGAAGAAGCGCAAGTAGCTCGATGGTCATCTGGGCGCTGGGGAAAGGGGGTGATGTCGCTGGACGACGGCCTTGCTGATCTTACTCGAAGCCACATCGGCAGCAGTGACCTGACGAACTCTGGCAGTACCGGAGGAGGAAGTGGGTACAGACAGCGAGAAGGTAGTCATCTTCGACACCACCCTCAGGGATGGTGAGCAGTCACCGGGCGCCACCATGACCATCGAGGAGAAGCTGGACGTTGCCAAACAGCTGGCGCGTCTGAATGTCGACATAATCGAGGCCGGGTTCCCGGCAGCCTCGCCCGGGGACCTGGCCGCAGTGCGGCAGGTCGCGGTGGAAGTGGAAGGCCCGGTGATCTGCGGCTTGGCGCGCACGCTCAGGGGCGACATAGACCGCGCCTGGGAGGCGGTCCGTCATGCCGCGCGGCCTCGGATCCACACTTTCATCGGGACCTCGGACATTCATCTGGAGCACAAGCTCCGGATGACTCGGGAGCAGGCGCTGAGGACGGCGCGCGAGATGGTAGCATACGCTCGTTCGCTGTGTGAGGATGTGGAGTTCTCTCCCGAGGACGCCGGGCGTTCCGACCCGGAGTACCTCTACCAGGTGCTGGAGGCGGTGATCGAGGAGGGAGCCACTACCCTCAACATCCCCGACACCACTGGGTACTGCATGCCTGACGAGTTTGCGGCCCTAATAAGGGGGATACGCGAGAGCGTCCGGGGGATAGACCGGTGCATCATATCGGTGCACTGCCATAACGACCTCGGGCTGGCGACTGCCAACTCGCTAATGGCGGTGAAAGCCGGGGCAAGGCAGGTCGAGTGCACGGTGAACGGCATTGGCGAACGGGCAGGGAACGCGGCCCTGGAAGAGATCGTGATGGCTCTGCGAACTCGCCCCACCGAGTTCAACTGCCACACCGATGTGATAACGGAACAGATTCACATAACCAGCCAAATGGTCTCCCGCTACACCGGATTCCGGGTGCAGCCCAACAAGGCGATCGTGGGAGCCAATGCCTTTGCCCACGAGTCCGGCATTCACCAGGCTGGCTACCTTCGCAACCGCATGACGTACGAGATCATGACGCCGGAGTCGGTAGGGTTGGGCCAGAGTACCCTGGTGCTAGGCAAGCACTCGGGGCGGAATGCCTTCAAGGCGCACCTGCGGCAGATGGGGTACGACCTCAGTGACCCTCAGGTGGACCAGGTATTCGCCCGCTTCAAGGAGCTTTCGGACAAGAAGAAGGCGGTGGGCGATGCGGACATCGAGGCCCTGATCGAGGATGAGCTCTATCACCCTGAGGAGACCTACAGGCTGGAGCAGGTGCAGGTTACCTGTGGTGACCACAGCATCCCCACCGCCACCGTGCGCCTGAGCGGGCCCTCGGGCACGCTGCAGGACGCCGACTTGGGCACCGGGCCGGTCGACGCCGTCTACCGCGCCATCAACCGCATCGTCCGAGAGGAGAACGAGCTGATCGAGTTCACGGTGCAGTCGGTGACCGAAGGCATTGATGCGGTAGGCCGGGTGACCATCCGCATACAGGCTGACGTGCCGGGAGCCGACGGAGGCAAGCGGCAGCGGGTGTACAGCGGCCGAGGCGCCGACACCGATATCATCGTCGCCAGTGCCAAGGCCTACGTCAGCGCGCTGAACAAGCTTCTGGCGGCCCGCAGGCAGGGCGCTGGGGAGGCCGACACGCCCAAGTCGGTTTCGGGTTGTGGATAGAGAGAGGCGGGAGGTGGCCTGGGCGGCGCCTCCCGCCGCCTGGCACATAAACCAGAGGGCGGGAAGACACCCATGGGCATGACGATCTCGGAGAAGATCCTGGCCGCCCACAGCGGTCGGGACCAGGTCGGCGCGGGCGAATTCGTTGAGGCGGCGGTAGACATGGTGCTGGCCAACGACATCACCGCGCCCATCGCCATTCGCGAGTTCCATCGCATAGGGGTGAGGCGGGTGTTCGATCCGGCGAAGATCTCGCTGGTGTGCGATCACTTCACTCCCAACAAGGACATCAGCTCGGCGGAGCAGTGCAAACAGGTGCGGCAGTTCGCCCGCGAGCAGGCCGTGCCGAACTTCTATGACGTGGGCCAAGTGGGCATCGAACACGCCTTGCTTCCCGAACGGGGGCTGGTGCTGCCCGGACAGCTCGTAGTAGGCGCCGATTCGCACACTTGTACCTACGGAGCCCTGGGCGCATTTGCCACTGGCATGGGCTCCACTGACATTGCGGTGGCCATGGCTACCGGCCACATATGGATGCGGGTCCCCGAGTCCATGCTCTTCGTGATAGACGGCCGACTGCAACCCTGGGTGGGAGGCAAAGATCTGATACTGCATACCATCGGGGACATCGGGGTGGATGGCGCGCTGTATCGGGCCATGGAGTTTCGGGGATCGGCCATCGAAGGGCTGAGTATGGATGGCCGCCTGACAATGGCCAACATGGCCATAGAGGCGGGCGGCAAGGCGGGGATGTTCGCCGTTGACGAGACTACACGCCGGTATCTGGACGGTCGGGCGAATCAGCCCTACCGAGCGTATGACAGCGATGCGGATGCCGCCTACGTTGAGGTCCGGCACTACAATGCGGCCGATATCCCGCTCACGGTGGCGAGGCCGCACCTTCCGAGCAACACTGCGCCTGCGGAGTCGCTGTCGGGCGTGAGTGTGGACCAGGTCGTGATCGGGTCATGCACCAACGGGCGTATGGAGGACATCCGGGTGGCAGCGGAACTGCTGCGAGGGCGCCGAGTGCATCCGTACGTGCGCTGCATCATCATCCCGGCCACTCAGAGCATCTACCTCCAGGCGGTACGCGAAGGTCTGGTAGAGGCTCTGATCGAGGCGGGGGCAGCCGTGAGCACCCCCACGTGCGGGCCCTGCCTGGGTGGGCACATGGGTGTCTTGGCGGAAGGTGAGCGCTGCGTGTCGACCACCAATCGGAACTTCGTGGGCAGGATGGGTGCACGCACCAGCGAGGTATACCTGGCCGGACCGGCTGTGGCGGCCGCCTCCGCGGTGCTGGGGCGCATCGGCACGCCACAGGAGCTATGACATGAGGAAGTACGTCGTTGCACTGGTAGGGATCGGCCTGGTGGGCACTGAGATCGTTCGTGTCCTGAAAGAACGCGAGTTCCCTCTGTCCGAACTCCGGATCATGGCCACCCGGGATCGAGAGGAGGACATAGACGGAGAGACCTACGAGGTCACCGCTGCCAGCTTGGACCGTTTTCGGGGCGTTGACTTCGCCTTCTTTGCCGGAACAGAGGGAGCCAGAGGAGCCTCCCGCGAATGGGGCTGGAGAGCGGTTGAAGCGGGGGCCATTGTCATAGACAACGGTGACGACTTCCGGATGGACTCTCGGGTGCCGCTGGTGGTTCCCGAGGTCAATCCGGATGCCCTTCGGAACCACCATGGGTTCGTGGCCAACCCCAACTGCTCCACCATTCAGATGGTGGTGGCGTTGGCTCCGCTACACCGCGTGGCTCGCATCAAGCGCGTGGTGGTCAGCAGCTACCAGGCGGTATCGGGCACAGGGAAGGCTGCTGTGGACGAGTTGATGAATCAGGTCGCTACCGTGCTGCGTGGCGAACCGGTAGAGCCGTCTGTCTATCCCCACCCGATCGCGTTCAACTGCTTCCCGCACATCTCCGGCCTGAGGGACGAGTACCCAGGCTACTACGGCGAAGAGATCAAGATGATCAAAGAGACGCGGAAGATCCTCGGGGAGCCCGACCTGGCCGTGACCGCCACGTGTGTCCGGGTACCGGTCTTCAGTGGTCACAGCGAGGCCGTGAATGTGCAATTCGAGCTTCCCATTTCGGCGGAGGAAGCGAGAGAAGTGCTAGCGCGCGCTCCGGGCGTCCTGGTCGTGGACAAGCCGGAGGAGGCGCTCTATCCCACGCCGCGCGCCGCATCGGGCCGAGATGAGGTGATGGTCGGGCGCATCCGCCAGGACCCGAGTGCAGAGAACGCCTTGGACTTGTGGGTGGTGGCGGACAACATACGCAAGGGAGCGGCGCTGAACGCGGTGCAGATAGCGGAGAAGATGATCGAGATGGGGTTGAGGTAGGAGACACCCTGTGGCCTATCGTGCCTGGTTGGAGTGCGTCAGGGGCTGTGGCCGAAGGTACGCCATCGGCGAGGTAGTCTACCGGTGCGAGGAATGTGGCGGGCTCCTCGACGTGGAGCACGATGTGGAGGAGCTCAAGAGGCGCTCGCCCGCGGCCTGGATGCGTCTCTTCTACGACCGGCTGCGGACCAACGAATGGCCGTACGGCAGTGGCGTGTGGGGCAAGAAGGAATGGGTGGCCCCCTGGGTGGAGAACGACAACGTCGTCTCCATGTACGAGGGCCATACCAACCTGTTCTGGGCCGAGCGGCTGGGCAAGGAGATCGGTGTCCCCGACCTATGGGTCAAGTTGTGCGGCAACAGCCACACCGGCTCGTTCAAGGACCTGGGCATGACGGTCCTGATCTCCTCGGTGAAGCAGATGATCGCCGATGGCGTGCCCATACGGGCCGTGGCCTGTGCTTCTACGGGGGACACCTCGGCTGCTCTGGCGGCGTACGGGGCGGCGGCGGGGATACCGACGATTGTCATCCTGCCGAAGGACAAGGTGTCCACCGGCCAACTGGTGCAGCCCATGTCCAATGGGGCGGTGGTTCTATCTCTGGACACCGATTTCGACGGGTGCATGGCCATCGTGCAGAGGGTAGCCGAAGACAAGACCATCTACCTGGCCAACTCCATGAACCCGCTGCGCATGGAAGGGCAGAAGACCGTGGGCGTGGAGATGGTGCAGCAATTCGATTGGGAGGTGCCCGACTTCATCATCATCCCCGTGGGGAACCTGGGCAACGTCAGCGCCATCGGCAAGGGGCTGCTGCTCATGAGGGAGCTGGGGCTCATCAGTAAGCTCCCTCGGCTGGTGTGCGCTCAGTCGGAACGGGCCAACCCTCTGTACCTGAGCTACCTGACCGGGTTCCAGCAGTACCGCCCGGTCCAGGCGCAGCGGACGCTGGCGAGCGCCATCCAGATCGGCAACCCGGTGAGTTACGAGCGGGCGGTCAAGGTCTTGCGCCAGTTCGACGGGGTGGTGGAGCAGGCCAGCGAGGACGAACTGGCCAACGCCGCTGCCCGGGCGGACCGGACGGGCATGTACACCTGCCCTCATACGGGCGTGGCGTTAGCAGTTCTGTTCAAGATGGTGGAGCGGGGGGACATCGGCAGTAGCGACAGGGTAATCGTGGTCAGCACCGCTCACGGCCTCAAGTTCACGGACTTCAAGGTGGGCTACCACCAACGGTCGCTGCCGGGCGTGCAGTCGCGCTACGCCAACTCCCCTGTCGAGCTGGAAGCGAGCTACGACGAGGTCATGAGAGTACTTGATCGAGTGGTAGCCTCTGGAGGTGGGGAATCTCGATGAAGCTGCAAGGAAGGGCGTGGAAGTACGGGGCAAACGTGGACACAGACGCCATCATACCGGCTCGCTACCTGAACGTCTCCGAACCGGATCAGCTAGCTGGCCACTGCATGGAGGACCTAGACGGCCGCTTCGCTGCAGCGGTTCGGAGAGGCGACATGATAGTGGCGGGGCCGAACTTCGGTTGCGGATCCTCGCGCGAGCATGCACCGCTGGCCATCAAGGCAGCGGGCGTGAGCGCGGTGATAGCGGAGAGCTTCGCCCGCATCTTCTACCGCAACGCCATCAACATTGGGCTTCCCATCCTGGTTTCGCCCGAGGCCGTTGCCGGTACGGAGGACGGGCAACGGCTGCAGGTGGACCTGGAGTCCGGCAGGATCGAGAACCTGGACACCGGCGCCGTGTACCAGTCGCAGCCGTACCCCGAGTTCATGATGGAGATCATCGAGGCGGGTGGCCTGGTGGAGAAGACCCGCCGCGACCTGGGCCTGGCCCAGACCGAGCGATCGCAGGAGTAGACATGCAAGCCAAGCTCGCCGCACTACCGGGTGATGGGATCGGACCGGAGATCGTCAGGCAGGGCCTCAAGGTGCTGAACCGTGTGGCCGCAGTGTTTGGGCACGACTTCGAGGTCCAGGAGGCACCCATCGGTGGCATCGCCATCGACCAGTTTGGCACGGCTTTGCCGGATGAGACGGCGGAGCTGTGCCAGGCCAGCGATGCGGTGCTATTGGGGGCCGTGGGCGGCCCGAAGTGGGATGACCCGCGCGCAGCTGTCCGGCCCGAACAGGGGCTGCTGGGCTTGCGCAAGTTGCTGGATCTTTTCGCCAACCTGAGGCCGGTTAAGGTCAGCCCTCACCTGCTGCACGCATCTCCCCTGAGGCCGGAGGTGGTGGCCGACGTAGATCTGGTGGTGGTACGCGAATTGACGGGAGGCATCTACTTCGGCAAGCGCGGTCGCTATCGGGAGAATGGCGTGGAGCGGGCCTACGACACCATGGACTATGCCGCGAACGAGATCGAACGGGTAGTCCGGTTCGCCTGTGATCTAGCGGGGCGACGTCGCAAGCTGGTGTCGTCGGTAGACAAGGCCAACGTGTTGGAGGTTTCGCGTCTGTGGCGCGAGGTGGCGGCCGGGGTGTTTTCCGAGTATCCCCACCTGGAGACCGAGCACGTACTGGTGGACGCCTGCGCCATGTTCCTGGTGCGCCGCCCGAGCACCTTCGACGTCCTGGTGATGGGCAACATGTTTGGGGACATCCTGACGGATGAAGCCTCGATGATCGCGGGGTCCATGGGGATGCTGCCCTCCGCCTCCTTGGGAGGGGGCAAGCTAGGACTGTATGAACCGATACATGGATCAGCGCCCAAGTACACCGGCTTGGACGTAGCCAACCCCCTGGCCACCGTTCTCAGCGCCGCCATGCTCTTGCGCCACTCTCTCGGGCTGGAGGAAGAGGCGACCGCGGTGGAGCTGGCGGTGGAGCGGGTCCTGGCCGAGGGATACCGCACCCGGGACATTCACAGCGGGTCGGCGGAGGAAGTGCGCGTAGGGACGGATGCCATGGGTACCCTGGTGGCCGAGCGTATCGGCGGCTAACCGGGGCGTGCGTCACAAGGCACTAATCAAGGAGGCAGAGCATGCCCATACCTGAGGCGAAGTACATCTGGTTCGACGGCGAACTGGTTCCCTGGGCCGAGGCCAAGGTGCACGTCTTGACTCACGCGTTGCACTACGGTTCGGCGGTGTTCGAGGGGATGCGTGCCTACCCCTTGCCGGAAGGCCCGGCCGGCTTCCGGCTGGACGAGCACCTGCAGCGCCTGCTGGACTCGGCCAAGATCTACCGCATGCCCATCCGCTACAGCCTGGAGGAGTTGCGGCAGGCGGTGAAGGACACGGTGCGGGCGAACGGCCACAGGGGCTGCTACATTCGTCCGCTGGCCATGCGCGAGTACCGTGAAATGGGGGTGGACCCGAGAGGCTGTGCCATGCAGGTGGCCATCGCCACCTGGGAATGGGGCGCCTATCTGGGGGCGGATGCCATCGAGAAGGGCATTCACGTCTGCGTCTCGTCTTGGCACCGAGCGGCTCCCAACACCTTTCCCACTCTCGCCAAGTCGGCGGCCAACTATGCCAACTCCCAGCTGATCAAGATGGAGGCGCTGGAGAATGGCTACGCCGAGGCCATCGTGCTCGACACAAACGGGTACGTATCCGAGGGTAGTGGCGAGAACCTGTTCCTGGTGAAGAAGGGGCGAATCTACACTCCGCCGCTGTCCAACTCGGTGCTGGGAGGGATAACCCGCGACTGTGTCATGGTTCTTGCCCGCGACCTAGGCTACGACCTGCAGGAGTCTGTTCTCACCCGCGAGATGCTTTACCTGGCCGACGAGCTGTTCTTCTCCGGCACGGCAGCGGAGATCACTCCGATTCGCTCGGTGGACAAGATCAGCGTGGGCAGTGGAGAGCGCGGGCCGATAACCGAGGCCCTTCAGTCGGCCTTCTTCGAGATCGTGCAGGGGCGGGTTCCAGACAGGCATGGGTGGCTCACGCCACTTTGGGAGTAGGATTAGCACGCGGCTGGTGAGGTGGGCATGGATCGGATCATCCTCTACGACACTACTCTGAGGGATGGCGCCCAGCAGGAAGGCATTTCGTTCTCGCTGGACGACAAGATCAAGGTGGCTCGCCGGCTAGACCGGTTCGGGGTGCACTACATCGAGGGTGGGTGGCCAGGATCGAACCCTAAGGACGTCGAGTTCTTTCAGGCGGCCCGCCACCTCCACCTGGAGAATGCGGTCCTCACCGCGTTCGGCAGCACCTGCAGGGCGAGCGTGGCGGCTGAGGACGATGCCAACCTCCGCATGCTTCTGGAAGCGGAGACGCCAGCCGTGGCGATCTTCGGCAAGAGCTGGGACTTGCACGTGTTCGAGGTGCTTCGCACCACCCTGGATAACAACCTGCGGATGATCGAGCAGAGCGTGGCCCTGTTGCGCTCCCATGGCCGCGAGGTGATCTTTGATGCCGAGCACTTCTTTGATGGATACAAGGCTAATCCGGAGTACGCTCTGGAGACGCTCCAGGCGGCTGTGCGAGGTGGCGCCTCCACCCTGGTGCTATGCGATACCAATGGTGGTTCGTTGGTAGCGGAGGTGTCGGAGATCACCAAGAGGGTGCGGCAGACGACCGACCTGCCCATCGGCATCCACTGCCACAACGACGGCGATCTGGCGGTTGCCAACACGCTGGCAGCGGTGGAGGCAGGTGCCACCCACCTGCAGGGGACGATCAACGGCTACGGCGAGCGCTGCGGCAATGCCAACCTGTGCACCATCATTCCGAGCCTGCAGCTCAAGATGGGCCGCCAGGCAGTATCGCCGGAATCTTTGGCCCACCTCACAGACCTGTCGCGGTACGTGGCCGAGCTGGCCAACATGGCCCCCAGCCCGACCATGCCATATGTCGGAACCAGCGCTTTCGCCCACAAGGGCGGCATGCATGTTGACGCCATGATGAAGACGGAGCGCAGCTTCCAGCATGTGGATCCGGAGCTGGTGGGCAACCACAAGCGGATCCTGGTGTCGGAGCTGTCCGGTCGCAGCAACATCCTGCGCAAGGCTCAGGAGTTTGGGCTGGCCGGACATCTGGACGAGGAGGCGTTGCGAGCGATCCTGGAGCGGATCAAGGGCCTTGAGTCGCGGGGTTTTGCCTTCGAGGGGGCAGAGGGCTCGGTCGAGCTCATGATGCTTCGAGCCCTGGACGGATACCGTCCGCCCTTCGAGTTGGTTGACTTCATGGTGCTGGTGGAAAGGCGCCGGGGCAGAGGGTTGCTAGCGGAGGCCACCGTCAAGTTGCAGGTGAACGGGGATACCTTCCTGACCGCGGCCGAGGGAGAGGGGCCGGTGAACGCGCTGGACCAGGCTACACGCAAGGCACTCGTGCCCCTCTATCCCCAGTTGGCGAGCGTGCACCTGACTGACTTCAAGGTACGCATACTGAACGAGGCCAGCGGCACTGCGGCAGTCACGCGGGTCCTGATTGACTCCACCGACGGATACCGCAAATGGACTACGGTGGGCAGCTCGGCGAACATCATCGAGGCTTCCTGGATCGCGCTGGCGGACAGCCTGGAATACGCCCTCGTCAAGGGTTTGGGACGGCGCGAGGTCGAGGAAGCAGATGAGCGGGGAGCGACGGCCTCGGATGAGGGAGCACTCGACGGGGGTGGGAGCGCTCGAGCTGGCTAGGCGGTGGTGGCTGGCGCTTCTGCTGACGATGGTGCGGGCGGTGTCTCGGGTGCCGAGTCGAGGACTTGCCGAAGTGCCGCCAGCGCGACCTCGATCATGTCATCCGAGGGCGGTCGTGTGGTGAGGGCCTGCAGGCGGAGCGAAGGGCTCACCAGCAGGCGCGCCAACAGGTTATCGCGGTGGCGGGAGGCCACACGCACTAGCTCGTAAGAAACGGACACGATCACTGGAATCAGAACGAGCCGGCTCGCCAGAAGAAGGGGAAGTGGTGGGCGGCCGAGGAACCCGAACACCAGTACTGAAACCATAACCACTATAAGCAGGAAGGCGGTGCCGCAGCGGGCGTGGGTTACGCTGTGGCGACGGACAGCGTTGGTCTCGAGCGGTTCTCCCGCCTCGTAGGCATTGATCACCTTGTGCTCTGCCCCATGGTAGGCAAACACGCGCTCGATGTCCTCGATGCGGGAAATCGCAACCAGGTATCCCAGAAAGAGAAGTAGGCGGACGAGGCCTTCGGCCAGGTTGGTTGCCCAGGCGGCAGGCACTAGGCTCTCGATCAAAGAGGTGACAAGGGCAGGCAGGGCGAAGAACAGCCCAAGGCCCAGGGCCAGCGACACCCCCATAGTACCCCACATGAGCGGCCCGCCCAGCTCCACCTCTTCCCCCGCAGCCACGTCGGCCGAGAACATGAGGGCCCGCATGCCGATGACCAGCGAGTCCCACAGAGTGAAGAGGCCACGGACGAAAGGCCAGGAAGCCCAGCGGGATCGGTAGGCGGCACCCATAGGTTCGGTGCGGATCTCGATACCGCCATCGGGGCGACGGACCGCGATCGCCATCCGCTCGCGGTTACGCATCATCACCCCCTCAATAACAGCCTGCCCGCCGTAGTTGGCGGGCTGGGCAGTATCACATGATCGAGGCCGACGGTCGCTCATGGTCAGGCGTGGACAATTGCGCTCGGAGCGAGGTTCACTCGGCCGCCTGCTCCTGCTGTCCCTCGGCCTCCTCTCCACGGCTCCGCTCCAGGCGACGCATGAAACGGTCCACCTGGCCTGCGGTGTCCACGATACGCTGCTCTCCGGTGTAGAAGGGATGGCACTGAGAGCACACATCGGTGCGGATCACCTCTTTGGTCGAGCCCGTGGTCCAGGTGTTGCCGCAGGCACAGATCACCTGCGCGTTCTTGTAGTACTTGGGATGAATGCCTTCCTTCATGCCGCAACCACCGAATCCGGAGCCACCACGCTCACGTACTGACGCGAGCCCTTCTGCTCAAACTGAACGGCGCCTTCCACCAGCGCGAACAGCGTGTAGTCCCGCCCCATTCCGACGTTACGGCCGGGGTGGAACCGGGTGCCTCGCTGGCGCACTATGATCGCTCCCGGCCGAGCCAGCTGGCCGCCGAAGAGCTTCACTCCTAGCCGCTTGCCGGCTGTGTCGCGGCCATTGCGGCTGCTCCCGCCACCTTTCTTGTGGGCCATGCCTCATCTCCCTCTGACCTTAAGACAGCCCGTAAGGGCAGACACCTCTCCCCACCAGGAGGGCCAACATGGGGTCTGCCTTACGACATCGTTCCGGTTATTCGTGTTGCCCTGCAGGGTACGAACCCCATGTTCCAGGGAGGCTAGACTGATACTCCAGTGATGCGCACCCGGGTAACGGCCCGTCTCTGGCTGCCTCTGACCCGGTAGCGCTGCTTCGGCTTGTACTTGAAAACCACGATCTTGCGGCTGCGGTGCTGTCCCACTACCTCGCCAGTGACGCGAGCGCCGTCCACCACCGGGGTGCCTATGGAGACGTCACGGCCGTCGCTAGCCAAAAGCACGCGGTCGAACACGACTTCTTCACCTGGGTTTGCCGAGAGGCGATCCACCTCCACGACCATTCCTGGTTCGACCCGGTACTGCTTCGAGCCGCTCTCTATGACAGCATACACGGGTGCGGTCCTCCTCAGTAGCTCAACCCAACGATTATATCGGGGGCGCGGAGTGGTGTCAAAAGCCACCGGACCTTGCGGTACCCCACTCTTGGGATGTGGATATCGCGGCAGCTCTGAGGCATTGTAGGGCTTGAGAAACCCGACCCTCAGGAGTTGCCGATGGCTGCAGGGCCGTCGGACGTGTTCACTGCGAGACTGAGATCGCTCGCTCCCTGCCGCCGGGGCCAGGGGCCAGTGCAACTTGCTCCCTGCACGGCGGGCTCAAGCGCCGGGAACGCCTCCTCGCTAACCCCAGGCTGTATGAGGGCGCTGTCTTCGTGCGCTGCTTGAGTCCATCTGCCACTTCGCGGCAAGCTTGCCCCATATGCCCCAAGGGGGTAGGGCGTCGTCAAAGTCCTGTGGCAGGCCACTGGAGATGACTACTGGAGAATACTGCGGGCGAACACAAGGTTCGCCCCTACGGCTAGGGCGTTGTCACAGTGCTGCGGCAGGCCACCAGAGATGACTACTGGAGAATACTGCGGGCGAACACAAGGTTCGCCCCTACGGCTAGGGCGTTGTCGAAGCGCTGGGGCAGGCTACCGGAGATGGCTATCGGAGCCAGGCTGGGCGCTGTCGAACGCTGCATCGCCTCTGTGCCATACGTGCTGGCTGGCCGGTGGTGGTTCGTGGCCCGCGCCAGATGGCAGCTCGCCCAACGCAGGCTCGACTTCGAGAAAGCCCTACCCAAGGGGAGCTATTGTTGCCGCCATTGTTGGACACGACTTACCTTGAACGCTCTGCCGCCCTCATCGTTAGTGCGCCCTGCAGTGGTCGTCCCTTGCCCATCATCTTCACCACCTATGACCGCTCCAGCCCGCGAGGTTGCTTCCCGTCTGAGCACACTTGGCCCAATCTGGGTACTGCCCTATGTCCTCTGCCTGGCAAGAGAGGCCGACCGGCTGTGGTCGCCAGCGATCGGGTTGCGTCCCGGCTCAGCCAGAACCTGATCGAGCTACAACTGCTGGACTACCCGTAGTCCTTCCTTGCCCCGGGGCTGTTGGCCGTTGTCGTTGCCGGCCGTGGCTTCGCCAGAGCCAGCCTCGTGCGGTGGCTCGTGGTCAGGAACCGCTCCCTCGTCATCGCCTCCGATGGTGACACCTGGCTCACGCCACCCGATGGCAGGGCCGGCCCGGCGCACACGCTCTTGGCCCTCAAGCCAGGGCAGAGGCTGTGGCTGCCTAGTACCCATTGCGGCCAGCAGGAACAGGTGCCGGTGGCGGTACTGGCTCTCTGGGAGCGGGGCCACCAGGAACCCTGGTACCTGGGCTCCGACCTGACCGGCGCCGAGATGATCGAAATCCTCTACCGCTGGCGCATCCGCGCCGAGCCGGGGTATCGGGATGAGAAGAGCGGCATCATCCTCAGGCAATGGGGCGACCCTCACCAACTCAGAGCTGTCCTCCGTCTCCACCGCCTGCTGTTGGCCAACTTCCTGCTGCATCGGCTGACTGCTCTCACCAGCCAATTAGCCCAGCACGGCTTGCCACAGGGGTAATCTCCCCAAAGCGACCAGATAACAGCCCCGGCGGCCTCCCCCTTGGAGCGGGCTCCCACGTCTCCACCACAAGCTGCCCACCGGCTCAGGCAAGAACTGGCCTAACCACCTCCTGCCGTCGCCCACCGTGGCCGCGCCTCCACGCTGGCTTGGTGGCCGCGCCCCTTCGCCGTGCGCGATCATCTCAGCTCCGTCCGCCTTGGAGTGGATAGGTCGCGCCTGAGCGACCTGGGGCCACCGGTGCGCCGAGCCATTCCTTGGCTCGGCATATTCCTCTAGCCCTTCACCCTCCTCTGGACAGCACGACCACTACGCCATCGTCTGCGCTGCTGGTGGCCCCCCCCGGCATGAAAGTGGGGTACGGCAAGCTCTTCCGCCATTGACGGGGCACAACCCTTCCCCGTCTCTACAGCGTTCCGACCTGCCTGTAGGGCTCCGGGGCGCACTCACTCATCGCTTCCGACAGGCGAGCTGGCGTCCATAGATCTGTGCACTCAGCGGAGTCACAGAGGTCGGCCATGGAGGGCGGAGACCAAGGGGGAGGCACGCCCGTGTTCCATGGCTCACGGCCATACTATCGCAGACGGGGTCCGCGCCCTTCTAGGGCACGTTCTTGACCACTTCCGCCAGGGCCTCGGGGGTGAATGCCCTCAGGGACGTCGTCTTTGCCACTCCCCGGCTGCCCATGCCCAACAAGAACGCCAAGGCCACTTCGTCGCTGGGGAACTCATAGATACCCACCGAATCATACTGGCCCATCAGCACGTAGCAGGCCACCACCCTGCCGCCCATGGCCTCGACGGCCTGGTGGGCCTCTGCAATCCCTCGTGGCAGCTCTTTGACATTCGCCATGCCCGCGCTGGTGAACTGGTAAAGCACGCAGTAAGTGACCATAGACCTCTCTCCCTACGTTGCTGCCGGCAGCGCGCCTCCCTGCCACCCTTCTAGCCCCCGTGTCGGCGCCCGTCAAGAGCAGCCACCCTCTTGTGCCGCCCCGTGCCGTGTACACGGATGCGAGACTCGCCTGAAAGGCTGCGAGGTACCAACTCCACCTGTTCTCGCGCCGCTTCACGAAAGCGGGCCTCCTTCAGGGGCATGGTCCTGGCCGCAGGCTCAACCACTGCGGGTATGGACCTTCAGGACACTGCATGGGGAAGTGGTGACAGGAATGGCCATTGTTGGCAGGCCGACAGCAGCCATGACTCCGGGCGCCGATCCGGGGGTCAACGATGGTCATCGTCAGGATACGCATCAGAAGGGAGACGGTCCAGGGTTTGGCGGAGACGATGCGGTTGGCCTACAGGGGGGCTGGGGTGAGTCTGACCAAGTGCACCTCCGCCCTGCTGGCTGTGGGCCAGGGTGCGTCGGTGGCGAGCCTGGGGGAGAATCACGGGGGTCGCCACCGGGTGCAACTGGCGGAGAAGCTTGTTGACGGAGGGAGTGGTGGGTCTGCGGGTAGAGTGGAAAGGGGGTGGGCCAGGCAAACTGGCTGCCACCCAGAAGGCTCGTCTGGTGGAGCTGCTTCAGGCCAGGGCCGGAGGCGGCCAGCTGTGCTGGTGGCTGCTGGAACGCCCTGCTCATCCACAGGTTGATCGAGCGTGAGTCCAGCGTCCTCTAGAATGTGCACTAACTGGCCGAGCTGCTGGATCGACTGGGTTTCTTCTTCCAGAAGGCGCGTTTCTCTGCCGATGGGAAGCATGAAGCGGCCCGCCAGCAATGGCTGGACCGGACCTGGCCAGCACTGCTGGAGCGGGGCAGGCGCAGGAGAGCCCTTATCCTCTTTGGCGACGAGGCCAACTCCGCCCAGTGGGGCTCACTGGGCCACAGCTGGGCCCCGGTGGGCTGGCAGCCTGTGCTCGAGACCAGCGGCAGGAGCAGGGCTTACAGCGTCTTCGCACTGATCCAGTCCTTTGGCGGTCGCTTCTTCCACCAGGGCATTGAAGGCAAGTGCGATGCCGATAGCTGCATCGCCTCTCTGCGCCGGGTGCTGGCCCAGACCCACCAACGCCCGTCCCTGATCCAAGACAACGCTCCCTACCAACTGGCTGCCAAGGTGAAGCAGTTCCTCTGCGAGCAGGCCAGACGCCTGAGCGTCTACCACTTGCCCATGTACTCCTCCGACTGCAACCCGATCGAGTTTCTCTGGCGTGCGGTCAAGCGCCACGCCACCCACAATCGCTACTCCCCCACCTTCACCTTGCCGATTGACTCGGCCGAACGCGAACTGGTTCTCGTGGCCCAAGACCAACAACAAGACCTCTCTCCGTTCGGGTTCGGTCTCAAGCGCCCATCGCAACCGCAAGCTCATGCAGCATAGTCGAGAACGTCATCTGACAAGCTGTAGTTGGCACAGACGGGCACCGTCCCTGCCCGGCGACGAACGCGCGGGCCCGCCTCCTACCCCGCTTCCGTCACCGCCGCGGGGCCTGCGGCACTGTGCGCGAGAGGGGAGACGTGGCCGAGGCCCTTCGCCTGTGATCCGAGCCCGTGGTAGACAGGATCTGGGGCGCGCCCTATTCTTCGGCCATGGCGTTGACGGTCGCCTGAAGCGCTTGAGGGAGTTAAGTATGAAGCAGATAATGTTTGACCAGGTGCGATCCCCAGGATTGTCGCACTTCTCCTACGTCGTCGGTCGCAATGGTATCGCTGCCGTGATTGACCCGCGTCGGGACTGCCAGGTCTACGTTGACCTAGCAGCACGGCGGGGATACCACCTCCGCTACGTCCTGGAGACCCACCGCAATGAGGACTACGTGATTGGGTCCCTGGAGCTGGCTGGGCTCACCGGCGCCGAGGTGTGGCACGCCGACTCTCAGCTGGACTACGGCTACGGCCAGGCGGTGGAAGACGGACAGCGATTCGACATTGGGGGGCTGGCTCTGCGCGCCTTCCACGCCCCGGGGCATACTGAAGGCATGATGAACTACGTCCTCCACGACGGCACCGGCGCTCCCTGGATGGTCTTCACCGGCGACACTCTGCTGCCGGGCGACGTGGGGCGCACTGATCTGCTAGACGAGGAAAAGCAGGAGGAGATGGCCGGCCTCCTGTATGACACCATCTTCGAGAAGATACTGCCCCTGGGGGATCAGGTGATCGTGTGTCCGGCCCATGGTGCCGGATCTGTGTGTGGGAGCGAGAGGGTCGCCGACCGGCCGATCACGACGGTGGGCATCGAGAGGCGTCACAATGCCGCCCTGCAGCACTCTGATCGGGATGGCTTCATCCGGTTCGTGTCCCACAGCCTGGAACGGCCGCCGTATTTCAGTATGATGGAGCAGCTCAACCGCGACGGTCCCCCCGTCCTGGGTGGTCTTCCCGTGCCTCCACCGCTGCCACCCGACGTCTTCGCCGACCACGCGTCCGGCTCTCAGGTGCTGGACACGCGCATGGAGCTGGCCTTCAACGCCGCCCACGTCCCCGGGGCGCTGTCCATCTGGGAGCAGGGCGTGCCCTCCTTCGCCGGATGGTTCCTAGACTACGAGCGACCTATCCTGCTGGTTACCGACCCGGCGACGCCGGAGCAGGCCGTGCGCTACCTGATCCGGCTGGGCTACGACGACTTGGTGGGCTACCTGGGCGAGGGTATGGTGGGCTGGCACACTTCCGGCCTGGATAGCGACAGCATCGGTATGATCACCGTTCAGGAGCTGTGCGGGGTGCTAGATTCGGGCGAGCGGCTGTGGATCCTGGATGTCCGGAGCCAGCGAGAGCTGGAGGGCGAGGGGCGCATCCCGGCGGCGCATCACGTCCCCATCACGCAGCTTCCCGGCCACCTGGACGAGATCCCGCGGGATAGACCGGTGTTCGTGTTCTGCGGCAGTGGGCTGCGCTCCACCATCGCTGCCTCTCTGTTGCAGAAGCAGGGCCACGACGACCTCACGGTGGTGCTCGGAGGCGTGGCCGGCTGGACCTCCACTACCTGCCCGCTGGATCTGGGCGATGTAGCGGTCTAGCCCCGTCAGAACGAAGGAGCATGGTCCGGGCTGGGGCCACCCCTGCCGGTGGCGGCTATTGCCCTTGGGAGAGCGACCGCGCCACCTCGGCGAGGGTGTCGTCCGTGCCCACGTTGCCAGGGAAGACGACATAGGCCAGGCCGGGGAACTTGCTCTCCTGGCCCAGGCTCCATACCGGCACCCCGTGGGCGATCTGCCCCAGGACCAGGGCTCGGCGGACGGCCAAGGCGTCCGTAGCTAGGTCACTGGCCGTGATCCCTCCCTTGGCGATCAGGAACCGGGGTCGGACCGGAAGCCCGCGGACCAGCTCCACCAGAGCCGTTGAAATCGAGCGGCCCACGGCCAGGGCCTCCGTTCGGTTTCCACCGCCTACGTGCTCTCTGCTGGTGAAGAGCACGACGTTGGCGTCGTTGGAGAGGGCGTTGGCCAGGGAAGCAGCGGCCTTCTCGAGGCAGGCCCGACGCTGAGCTGGGTCGAGCACGGTGGGCACATCTAGCTGGACGGATACCCATCCCGGCTCGATAAGGAGCCTCTCCAGCTGCCGAGTGGTCTGGGAAACATATGAGCCTACCACGACCAGTCCACCACGGGCGTCGGTGCTGCGGGAGCGCACTTCGGCGGGCTGCAGTAGCGGGCGGTCAGTGATGCCCCCACGCACCTTAGCGAAGGAGGCAGCGGTACGGCAGAGGTATCGCCTGCCACGGTTCTCGGCTTCCGCGAGGGCCAGGACGACAACCTCCAGGTCTCGGTCGTCGGCAGCGTTGACGATCGATGGTTGGCCTCCCTTGAGGGCCAGCAGCTGGGGCAGCACCCCCTCGGGCCCACGGCGTCTGATGGCATCGAGCGATATGCTTGCCACCTGGTCTGCGGGCCACCGCCCACCCGTCTTCTCCTCTACCCAATGGCGAAGGTTGGAGTGGGCATAGCCGAAAGCCGGGTCGCGAGCGAAGTCCGTCTGAGCTGCTGGGACCAGGGTGTCTCTCTGGAGGACGTAGTGGACGTCATCGAGAGTGAAGCGTCCGCCCTCCCGGAAGTAGGGGGCGATGAGAAGGCCATCGGGCTCGAACTGAAGCCCCTCCGCCAGGGCATCGGTCTCGGCCGGGTAGTGCCCCCGGAGAGTGGAGTCGCTGCGGCTGATGACCTCCAGGCGACGTCCGGTCTGCTGCGAAGCAGCGCGCAGGTTGGTTCCCAGCTCCCGCCCCAGGGCGACGGCTCGCTGGACCGGTAGAGCGCGGGAGTTGGTGAGCACGTAGAAGACCGAGGTGCCGGCCGCCAGTTCGCGCCCAAGTTCGGCCGGGCCCCAGGTCGTGAGTACGGGCACGTCGTGCACCGTCTGAGTGCCGGTGGGGTCGTCGTCTACTACCACCACTGCCGTGCCGGATGCTTCCAGGCAGCGGCGGATATCAAGGCGGAGATCGCCATCGGTCCAGGGCGGGGGCAGAGCGGCAAAGGCGTCAGATGCCCTAAGAGGTGAGTGTCGGTCTCTAGCCTCAGGCTGGGTCACACTCATGTGGGCCTCTAGCTGCCCATCTGCTCCAGCACGTCCCTCAGGTGCTCGATGCCGAGGCGAGGGCTGGAGAGGACCTCGAGCCCGGTCTCTTGGGACAGCCAGGGCGCTAGCCTCGTCATGGAAGCCTGGGCCAGGGTGAGAATCTCCACCTGAGGAGCCAGGTCGAGGGCGCCCTCCAGGACCATGCGATCGTGCCGTTGCTTGTCGCCTCCCATGAGCGCCTCGAAGGCGCCTTCGCTTAGCCGGGGGAACACCTCTACCGTCTTCCCCACGTCGGCTGCCTTCCGTCGAATGAGGTCGGTGGTGGGGCCCAGGGTAGTAGGCACCGTGGCTAGCACGCCGATCCGCGCCGCGCGGCTGACTGCCTCGCGCGCCATGGCCTCGTCTATCTTGATGAGGGGCCGATCCACGAACAGGGCGGCGACGTCTGCTGCGGGGCCGAGGGAGGAACAGGCGGAGAAGATGGCATCCACCCCGGCGGCCTGAGCCGCCTGGGCGAGGAAGGTCAGGCGGCGAACGGCCTCTGGCGTTACCTTCCCCGCGCGCATGACGGCCGCGAGCACCTCGCTATCCACGAAGTGCAGCACCTCGACATCTGGGAGGATCTCCCTAAAGAGGTCGTTGATCATGGTCTCCACCTGGATGAAGACGAAGCTGGTGTGCAGCATTCCCACCCGTTTGGGCATGAGCTTCCCTCCTTGTGAGTGCGGTGACAGAGGCGCGGACAGGCGTCTGCCGGTCATGTAGAGTGGCCCCATCGGGCACCAGTGTCAAATGGCAGCGCGAAGCACGTTGACCGGCTGGCCCGCCGGGGCCATAATGCCGGCTTGGATAGAGAGCAGGAGGACATCAGATGCCGGAGCGAGTAGGCTTCATCGGACTGGGGATCATGGGCAAGCCCATGGCTCGCCACATACTGGAAGCGGGCTATCCTCTGACCGTACACAACCGCAGCCGCGGCGCCGTGGACGAGCTGGCTGGCCTGGGAGCGACTCCGGCTCGATCGGCGGCGGAGGTGGCGGCTGTCTCCGATATTGTGTTCACCTGCCTCCCCGACAGCCCCGATGTGGAAGCAGTAGCCCTGGGCGAGGCGGGCATCAGCTCGGGGATTCGCCCTGGCAGCATCTACGTGGACACCAGCACCATTTCACCGGTCACCACCAAGAGGGTGGCTCGGGCCATGCAGGAGAAGGGTGTCCGCATGCTGGACGCTCCCGTGAGCGGGGGCCAGATCGGGGCGGAAAACGCCACTCTGGCCATCATGGTTGGGGGCGAGGAGGATGCCTTCGAGCGCGTGCGCCCCATCCTGGAGGTGATAGGTAAGAACATAGTGTACGTGGGCCCCAGCGGCGCTGGCCAGGTGACGAAGGCTGCCAACCAGATCGTGGTTGGCCTCACTCATGCGGCCGTGGCGGAGGCCCTGGTGCTGGCGGCCAAGTCGGGAGTGGATCCAGCCAAGGTGGTGCAGGCGATCTCGGGCGGCGCCGCCCGATGCTGGGCGCTCGAGAACCGCGCCCCCAAGGTGCTGCAGCGGGACTTCGAGCCGGGGTTCTACGCCGCCTACCACCTGAAGGACCTGGGCATCGCCCTGGAAGCAGCCCGGGAGTCCGGCGCGGTTCTGCCAGCCACGGCGCTGGTACGGCAGATGTACCAGTCGCTGGTGACTCACGGCAAGGGAAGGCTGGACCACTCCGCCATCATTCAGGTGATAGAGGGCCTGTCAGACGTGGAGGTGCGCGGGGGAACGGGCGGCTAGGCGGAGGGCACCGGGCCTGTGGCTCCGGCCGCCTCTGGCCGCGGCCTGCGCCCCAGGGAGGTAGTCCCGGCCAGCTCCAGCACCAGCCTGGCGTTCCGTGCCACCTGGTCGCCGTACTTGGTGAACACCCCGACCACGATGGCATCGGTGGGCTTGATGCCAGCCAGGGTCCGAGCGAAGGCGGAGCGGAGCGCGGCGTCACTCGTGGCTAGTCGACCCGCTCCTAGAATCTTGAAGGCCAGGACCGGGCGGACTGTGTTACGGATGGCGGCCAGCATCGCTTCCCGGTCATCGTGCTGGAAGCGCTCATCGGTGGTACGCTGGCCCGCGGGCGATGGCCTCTGGCCCAGGGGACGGCTCAGGTTGTAGAGGGAGGCCATGTAGAAATCCAGGTCCCAGCTGCGCTCGTCGGCGTAGGCCAGCACTTGCGGGATGTGGGTGCCCAGGCCGACCAGGCAACCGGTGTCCCGTATGGCGCGCAGATAGGGCTCCACCTCGTCTATCCGGCCCTGGTGCCAGAGCTGATCGGTGCGGGCCCCGTGGTGGTAGATGCCGATGGCCCCGGCCCGCGCTATCTGGCTGATGTTAGCGAATACGTCGGCCCGTTCGCTGGCAGTCTGCGCGATCCAGTTGAGCCTGCCTCCGGCCCGCCAGTGGTCGTTCACCAGGCGCATCATGTGGTTGTCGCCGCGAGACTGGAACGTGTTGATTCCCCATCCCTCGGCACGGCGGAGGGTTGCGAGGATGCGGGCGGCAGAGTGGTACTCCCGCATCTCCCGGTCGGCTTCAGAGGTCTGGTGGGAGTTGCCGCTAAAAGGATTGCCGCCGATTATCAGCCGGGACAGGCTGTGAGGGCCGATCTGGATTCGAGGCATGAGATCGCTCATCTTGAGAGACATCTTCCCTTACCTGCAACTGGAGACTACTAGGGGAACATCGCCGGTTGGATTCGATCTGTCAAGCCCGCGCACGGGAGGCGAGCTGCAGTGAACGCGAGCGGAGCGGGGAGAATCGAGGAGCTGCTCGACAAGGCTGCGACGCTGGCAGAGCGACTAGGCAAAGGCCGCTCGGTGATCCGCGCGGAGGAGGAGCAAGGAGGCGAGCGGGCGGACTACTACTTCGAGCGATGGCTCAGCCTTCTGACGGATTACGAGCAGACGGTGGACGAGCTCAGGAGGCTGGGGGCACCGGAGGAGCGCATCCGATCGGCGGGTGGCGGCCATGGCACATGACCTGCACAACTCCTGTCCCAGACAGCAATCGCGGACGGGAGGTAGAGATGCTGGCCGCTTTGGCGTTCTGTGTCGGCCTGATAAGCGGTATGCTGGTGATGGCCGTCCTCTTCGTGTCGCGTTCGGGCGCCGGAGTGCAGGATCCGACGCTCTGAAAGGCTGTTGGAGGACAACAGAAGCCCCAGTACCTCACCGAGTCGGTCTGGATCTACCGCGACTACCTCTTTGCCGTAGTGCCCAGCGACTGGTATAGTCCCTCCATTCCATGCCCCCCGCCCGGGGTGCGGGGAGTTCTCGCCTGATGAGTGAGTTGGGCGCTCTGCTTCGCGAGGCGCGTGAGTCCAAGGGACTAAGCCTGGCCGAGGCAGCCGCCGATACCCACATTAGACAGCTGCACCTGGAGGCGATCGAGGAAGGTCGCAGGAAAAGCCTTCCTGACCTCGTCTATCTCAGGGGCTTGGTAGCTAGCTACGGCAGGTATCTGGGGCTGGACCCGGTCGAGGTGCGAAACTTGTTGGAGAAGGAGTACGGGCGGGCCTCCCGGGGTGGCGGCCGCGTGGACTCGCACCAGCCGCTGAATGAGCCGCTCATCGGTGGCGGTCGCCTACTCCTTGCCATTGGCCTTCTGGTGCTGGCGGCTATCGTCGTAGCTGCCGTTCTGTGGTGGTACTGGCCAGTCCTCGAATCTTGGGGACGTGATCTGTTCGGCTGGGAACCCGCGACGAACCCCGTCGCCACTCTGCCGCTCACGGCGGAGACCGCCGCGCTGGCGCTGTCCGATCCGACGATGACCGCTACCGTTGCGGTCAGCGACACCATTCCCACTGCTTCGCCTTCGAGGATGGATCCGACGCAGGAGCCTACCCTGCCAGCTCTGCCGACCTCGGCCGCGCTGCCACTTCCCACCCCCGGACCCACGGCGACGGCTGTGCCAGTGGTTCCGTCGCCTACGCCCACGTCGACGCCCGTCCCGGGCATCTGGCTGCAGGTGCGCATCACCAGTCCCGCCTGGCTGCGCGTAGTCGCCGATGGAGAGGTGGTGTACGAGGGCACCCTCCAGGCGGGTGAGGTGCGCCAGTGGTTCGGCGGTGAGTCGGTCCTCCTACGCACCGGAAACGCCGGAGGTACGGAAGTGGCTGTCAACGGCGAAGACGTGGGTCCTCTGGGCGAGCCAGGTCAGATCGCCGAGTACGTGTGGACGTGGGACGGCGATACCGCCGCCCCTCGCACCGCTTCCGACTGAGCTCGCTCTGCCGATGACAGGGGCAGCGGAGCGCTCCGGATGCGGGGCGCCTCTGCGCTTCGGCACCGCCGGTGTCCCTCGAAGCCTAAGTGGAGCCAGCCACCTGGATGGCATCGCTGAGGTGCGGCGGCTTGGCCTGCAGGCCATGGAGCTGGCTTTCGTGCACCGGGTGAACGTGCGGCCGGATCAGGCACCGGATGTACAGGCCCAGGCACATCGGCTGGACGTGGCCCTCAGCGCCCATGCGTCCTACTACATCAACCTGAACTCCCCGTCGGCGGACAAGGTCAAGGCCAGTCGCTACCGGGTGTTGCAGGCCGCTCGGGTCGGGTATCTCTGTGGTGCCGACACGGTCGTGTTCCACGCCGGATGGAGGCACGACGACGCACCTGAGCGCGTGTACCAAGTGGTGCGGTCGCACGTTGCTGAGATGTCGCACATCTTGCGAGAGGAGGGAGTCCACATTTGCCTGCGCCCGGAGACGACTGGCAAGCAGGCTCAGTTCGGAGACCTTGACGAACTGCTCCGGCTGGCGCAAGATGTGCCCGGCGTCAGACCTTGCCTGGACTTCGCGCACTTGCACGCCAGGCAAGGACTGATGAACACGGAGGACGAGTTTGAGCAGGTGCTGCAGCGCATGGGGCAGGCGCTGGGGAGCGAGGCCCTGCAGGACGTCCACATACACGTCAGCGGCATTGAGTATGGCGCCCGAGGGGAAATCAGGCATGTGCCTCTGCCGGAGTCGGACCTCAACTACAGGGGGCTCCTGGGCGTTCTCGCGCGCCTGCGCGTGTCGGGGCGCGTGATCTGCGAGAGTCCGACAAACGATCAGGACGCAGTACTGCTCTGGCATACGTGGTTGCGGATCAGATCCGATCAGTGTTAGGAGGGTGGCGAATGGCAGCGAAGAACGAGATCATCAAGATGCTGTACGACGACATGCGTGATGAACACGGAGCCATCATTCTCTACCTGCAGCACGCCTACCTGCTGGGGGAGGGGGAAGAGGCGGCCGAGATAGAACAGACAGCGCGGGATGAGATGCGCCACTTCAAGTGGCTGGCGCAGGCCATCACCCAGCTGGGCGGGGAGCCCATTCTGGACCGCACCGAGATGGAGCTAGGCGGCAAGGCCCCACTCGAATGGATGGCGAGGGACATCCGGGCCGAAGAGGACGCCATCGCTCAGTACGAGGCTCACAAGAAGGCCATTGACGACCCTAAGATCGTCGCCCTCATTGATCGCATCCTGACGGACGAGCGTGCTCACCTGGAGGTCTTCACTTCTTTCCGCGAGAAGTTCGGTCCGGGAGGCGAGCTCGAAGGGAAGCCCGCCGGGATCTACCAGGGCGAGGGCTTGGCGGCTGAGGTAGCCAGAGTGCTAGACTACGCTACCCAGCACGAATACACGGTCATCCTCCAGTACCTGTTCCACTCCTTCGTCACCCCGGACTACGAAGCGAGCCGAGAGCTGGAGACCATCTCTATCAATGAGATGCAGCACCTGGGCTGGTTTGGCGAACTGGCTGCTGAGTCGGGTCACTTCCCCCTGTTTGCGCGTGGCTTGGTGCACAAGGGGGAAGCCACCGGGGACATGCTGGGAGCGGATTTGGAGGCCGAGAAGAGCGTGGCCGCTACCTACGCCGAATACGCTGACCGCTTGCGCAACGACGAGGATCAAGCCGAGCTGGTGGAGACCCTGGACCGAGCCCGGGAGAACGAGGAGTTCCACATTCACATGTTCGACCTGATGCTGGGGCGAGTGCGGGAGAATGATCCGGCCTCGCAGCGGCCGGGCCTGGGCCGTACTCAGCCGGCGAAGGAGCGTGGATCCGGCAAGGATTCGGCCTCGGTTGCCGACGCCCGCACCGGGACACCGGCGGAGAGGGCGGACGCCGCGCCCGACTTGAGCTCGGCGGAGGGGAGGCCCGCCTCTGGGCGCACTGCGCCCGGATTCACGGTAGGTAGCCTCAAGTCTAGGTAAGGGAAGGCCGGCCCAGTCTGTCTGCCACGGGCCGAGGATTTCCAGTCATAACGCTGTTGGAGGTGAGACAATGGAGTTGTTGTTGCGACAGGACGCTCCCTTGAGCGACCAGGAGTGGGAGCAGATTGATTCTGCCGTGATGCAGGCCGCCCGGGCGAACCTGGTAGGGAGGCGGTTCATCAGCCTGTACGGGCCTCTGGGCCTGGGAGTGCAGGCCGTGTGGGTGGACAAGGTCAAGGGCGTGAGCCCGGGCACCATGGGCACCTATGGCGAAGAGGAGACCGACGAGGTCGTGCCCACGGAGAGGCGCCTGCTGGCGCTGGAGATGCTGTACAAGGACTTTCGGCTCACGTGGCGGGACATCGCCACGGCGCGGGACCTGCACGCTCCCCTGGACGTCTCTGCCGGAGCAGCCGCGGGGGCGATGCTCGCCCGCGCGGAGGACCGACTGGTGTTCTACGGCACGGACGACAACCCCGGAATCATGAGGGTTCCCGGACACGTGACGGTGGCGATCGAGGCTGGCTGGGAGGAGCCGGGAAGTGGGCTGGCGGCGGTGGCACAGGCCCGCTCGCTATTGGTGGCCAACGCCGCCATGGGCCCGTACGCTCTGGTGCTCGCGCCCGACTTGTACACCAAGCTCCTGCGCATTCTCGGGCACGGAGGTAGGCTGGAGCTGGAGCTTATCAAGTCGGTGGCCGAGGCGGGGGTCTTCCAGAGCCCCATTCTGGATGCCGGCACAGGCGCTCTGGTCTCATCCGGCCCTGACGTCTTGGACCTGGCCATCGGCGGCGATATTCAGGTCGCCTACAAGGGCCCGGAGGAACTGAACCATCCCTTCCGGGTGCTGGAGACCCTGGCGCTGCGGATACGGCGCCCCGAGGGAATCTGCGTTCTGGAGTGAGCGATCGTGCCTTCCGCGTCAGTACATTCTGTCAGTCGGAGGAGTTTGCCCGATGTCCTCAGCATCGAACGCGGCGGCGCTGGCAGCGCTGGCGTACGCGATCATCAACGAGCAGGAAGGTAGACGCTACTACCTCGCGATTGCCCATCACGTGCGGGACGAGATGGGTCGGCGCATGTTTCTGGGCTTGGCCCATGACGAAGAGGAGCACTACCGTGTCCTAGCGGGCGAGTATCAGAGTCTGCTCGATGGCGGTGGGTGGATCAGTGTGGAGAAGGCCAAGGCCGCCTCTGTTCCCCCGATTGAGCAGTTCAAGGTTTCCCCTGGCGACGTGCCTGGGGCTGCCATACCCGAGGAGCGGCTCTTCCCGGATCCGAGCCGGGTGATCCCTGGTCTTCACGCCGGGTCGGGCGACCGCGAAGCGCTGGAACTGGCCCTCAAGGCAGAAGAACGCGGATTCGCCCTCTATCGGGATGCCTACGAACGGGCCGACGACCCCAACGCTCGAGCTGCCTATCGCCTCCTGATGGAGGAGGAGAACCGTCATCACCAGTGGCTGCAGCGAAGTCTGGAGTACCTGGAGGACAACAACACCTACTGGGACGACACCGAGTTCCCGTTCTTCACCGGCTAGGCGCGCTCCCGTAGAGGCCAGACCTTACTGACGCGGGCACCGGACCTCCGCGCGAAGGTCCGGTGCCTGCGTCAGTTGGTGGTTCCAGTGGAGAGCGCGAGAGAGACCGGAGGGCAGTTCGGCGAGAGTGAGTGGCTATGATTGGGGCGGTCAGCGGTATCGAATTGGCCGGCCTGGGCGACTGCCTCCCAGCATGCGGGCGCGACGGCGATACTGAGGGGGGATGGGCTTGACGGGAACCCTCATCAACGCGGGGGCCGTGGCAGTCGGAGGAGGTGCCGGCCTTCTCCTGGGCAGCCGCCTGGGCGAACGGCCCCGAGAGACAGTAATGGACGGCATCGGGCTGGTGACGATCGTGCTGGGCACTCAGATGGCGCTGAGGACCGAGAACGCGTTGGTGGTGCTGCTGGCCATGCTGCTGGGGGCACTGGTGGGCGAATGGGCTAAGATCGAGGATCGCTTGGCGTCGCTGGGCGATGCCCTACGGGCACGGGTTCGGGGGACAGATGGATCCCGCTTCACCGAGGGATTCGTGGCCGCCAGCCTGCTCTTCTGCGTCGGTCCGATGACCATCCTGGGAGCACTGGACGATGGCCTGAGGGGGGACTACTCCCTGCTGGCGGTCAAGTCCGTGCTCGACGGCTTCAGCGCACTAGCATTTGCTTCCACTATGGGTGTAGGAGTGCTCTTCTCGGTGGTGACCATCCTGGTCTACCAGGGCGCCATCACTCTGCTGGCCGGGGCGGCCGAGGCCGCCTTCACTGCCCCGGTGGTGGCCGAGCTGACCGCCACCGGTGGAGTGATGGTCCTCGGCATCGGGATTCGTCTGCTCGGTATTCGGGGGGTGCGCGTGGGCAACTTCCTGCCCGCACTGGTGTTCGCGCCTCTGATCCTAGCCATTTTCCAGGCCGTCTGAGGAGCAGCCAATGCAGCGAGTGAACGAGTTCGAGCTACCCTATCGGGGCGGCGACAGCGGGGTCAAGTACTTGTTCCGTGGGCCGCGCGTGGACTGGGGCGTCATCCTGCTCAGACCAGGAGAGAGCCTGCCCGCCCACTATCACAGCGAAGTGGAGGAAACGTTCTTCGTGGTTCGTGGACGCGGGGTGCTCCATTCTGGTGGCCGGGAGCACGCTCTGATCCCAGGCGATGCCTATCGCATGGAGCCGCGGGACGATCACAAGATCGTCAACACCTCGGACGACGACCTCAAGCTGGTGTTCATCAAGGCGCCCTTCCTCCCTGAGGACAAAGTGGACCTGTAGGAGGGCCCGTGCTCATCGGCATGGACCTGGGGACGTCCAGCGTTCGGGTGGCCGTGGTGGACCAGGGCGGCCGAATCCTGGGCTTGGGTCAGCGGGAGTACTCCATCGAGGTGCCCTGTCCAGGTTGGGCCGAGCAGGATACGGAGGTGTGGTGGCGGGCCACCGCTGCGGCCTGCTCCGAGGCGCTGCACTGCTCCCAGGTGCCGCCCGCATCGGTGAGGGCCATCGGACTCTCGGGGCAAATGCATGGCACGGTGCTCGTCTCTGACGATGGGCGGGCAATCGGGCGCGCGATCATCTGGGCCGACGGACGTAGCGCTGCCGTCGCCGATGGGCTCAACTGCGAACTCGGGCTGGACCGGCTGGCGTGTATGGCTGGGAACAGGGTTTCCCCCGGCTTCATGGCTGCGACGCTGCGGTGGCTGGGGACGGAGCGGCCTGAGTTGCTGGAGAAGGCACGGTGGGCGCTCTTGCCCAAGGACTACCTGCGTCTGCGCCTCACCGGGGAGGCCGCCTCGGAACCAAGCGACGCCAGCGCCAGTCTTCTGTTTGACATAACACGTGACCAGTGGTCGGCGGAGCTGACCTCGGCGGCAGGAGTGGAGACGACGCTGCTGCCGGGAATCGTCGCCTCTCATGCTGTCGCCGGGCGGCTGACTGCTGCCGCCGCAGAGGTGTTGGGGTTGCAGGCAGGCACGCCCGTGGTCGCTGGGGCAGGGGATCAGGCGGCCCAGGCGGTGGGCAACGGTGTGCTGGAGCCCTCGACCGCCTCCTGCACCGTCGGAACGGGAGGGCAACTGCTGCAGCCGGCCGCTTCGCCCAGCCCCGATCCGCAGCTGAGGGTGCACTGCTTCCGGCATGCCGTCCCGGGCACGTGGTTCCTCATGGCAGCTATCCTCTCGGCGGGGCTTTCGCTGCGCTGGTGGCGAGATACGCTCGGATTGCCGGCCGACACCGGATACCAGATCCTTGATGGGGAGGCGGCAGAGGCTGGGCTCGGTGCCGGCGGGTTGCTCTTCCTACCCTACCTCCTAGGCGAAAGGACGCCACACATGGATAGCCGGGCCCGAGGAGCCTTCGTGGGACTGGCGCTGGGCCATGGGCGTGGCCACCTGGCTCGAGCCATCATGGAAGGGGTGGCTATGGCGCTGGCCGAAGGGCTGGAGGTCCTGAGCGAGCTGGTTCCACGCCCGAGCATGCTGGTGGCCTCGGGCGGAGGGGCCAGGAGCCGGTTGTGGCGCCAGATCCAGGCCGACGTCCTGGGGCTGCCGCTGACGACAGTGATCGGTCAGGAGAGGGCGGTGGTGGGCGCAGCCATGCTCGCCGGGATGGGAGCGGGTGTATTCCACTCCTTCGAGGAGGCTCGGCAGGCGTGTGTGATGTATGGCCCCTCAACCGAGCCACAGCCACAGGCGCGCCGAGAGTACGAGCGGCTGGCGGCCATGTACCGATCCCTGTATCCGGCTCTCCGACAAGTCTTCGAGGGTCTGGCGGACTGGCGCGTAGGCATGGGAGCGGGGACCTAGGAGGGGCTGAAGTGGAGCCTGAGCTGGTGCATCTGCGCGTCTACCCGTTGGTGGCGCCGACGGGGCGGGAGACCGAGTTCACTATCGCGCCCAGGGCTGTCGACGACCGGCTGCCTGAGGGTGACTACCGGTGTGAGCTCCATCCCAAGGTGTGGCCCTCGAGCCCGGCGACAGCCGCAGCGGCACGAGGGCCTGACGGGCGGGTGCGCTTCCGGTACGCTCCCCGCTTCGCTGGCGAGGTGGGGCTCACGTTAGAGTTTCCGGGAGGGCGCCGCCACCGGGTAGGAACCCTGTTCGCGGTGGAGCCGGGCCTAGCGGGGTTGCTGCCTCTGAGAGGAGATCTGCACACCCACACCTGGTACTCTGACGGCCGGTCCTCGCCTGCCGAGCTTCTCAGAGCGGCCTGGGCAGCAGGCTTGGACTTCGTGGCCGTCACCGACCATGACAACTGGAACGGTGGCGCGGAGGCCGCCTCCCTGGGGGAGGCCCTGCCCATCGTGGTCATACCGGGCGAGGAGGTCACCTTCGAGCGCGGTCACCTGGTGGCAGTGGGCACCCGGGCGGGGATATCGGAACTGCGGGAGAGGCCTGAGCATCGCCGTCAGTTGGCGGAGATCGAAGAAGACCTGCGACATCTGGGCTGCGCTGACGACCTCGCCGCGCGGTATGCGCGGGCGCTGTGGGCGGCTCGCAGTATCCGGGAGTTGGGCGGCTTGGCCATCTTGGCGCACCCGTTCTGGGTGACAGGGGGCGAGTTCCACCTGGATCGAGAGGTGGGCCGGCGGTTGTGCCTCGATGGCGAGGTGGACGCGATCGAACTGCTGGGTGAGGTGGAGTTCGAGGACAACTTGCTCGCCATAGCCCTGCACATGGAGCTGCTAAGGGCTGGGGTGTCGCTGCCCGTCGTGGGCAACTCGGACACCCATGGGGTGGAACACACCTTGGGCCAGTATTGGACTGTGGCGTTCGCTCGAGAGCGTAGCAGTGAAGCCGTGCTGGCAGCGGTGAAGGCGGGCAAGTGCGTGGCCTGCGTGCAGCTACCGGGTCAGCCCCTGAGGGCCTACGGCCCCCTGGAACTAGTGGAGTACGCCTACTATCTGCACCGGTCATGCTTCCCTGAGCTGGATATCCTGCACGCTCAAGGGAGCGCGGTTTCCCTGCGCTCAGCCGAGGCCGTGGAGCAGTACCGGGCCTGCTGCCTGGGCCTAGCTCCCGTAGCGCAGGCTCGCGTGGGGGCGGGGTGACCGGCTACGAGGGCGATTGGCCGGCGCTCGAGTCCGAAGCAGTGCCCTCCCGGCCGCCGAGGTTCAGCTGGGCGGCGCGCACCGCCGCTTCCACCCTGCTGTCTACGCCCAGCTTGCCGAAGATGCCGCGCAAGTGATACCGGACGGTCCTCTCCGCGCAGACTAGCTCGTCCGCAATCTCTCGGTCCGTCTTGCCTACCATCATCAAGCGCAATATCTCGAGCTCTCTCTCAGTGAAGAGGCCCTGCCCGTCCTGGGGCATGTAGGCCTGCCGGCTGCGGGCCAACGCGTTCAGGGCGCGGGTGCTGAACCACGTGTCGCCCCGGTAGACGGCCCGCAAGGCTCGGACGAGTGCTTCAGGCACTTCGTCCTTGAGGACGTACCCCGCTACACCTAGCGCCAGCATGCCCTGTACGTAGACGTCGTCGTCGTAGGCGGTGAGCACCAACACCCGGACGTTCGGGCAACGGCGCTTCAGTTCCTCAACCACGGACCCTGCCGGAGACCCGGGCATGTGCAGGTCCAGGAGGAGCACATCGGGCTTGAGCTGCATCGCCAGCTGCAGCGCTTCATCGGCGTTGCTGGCCTCGCCTACCACGCTGACGTCCCCTTCGCTTGCCGGCGTGGCTCGGATGCCAGCGCGCATGAAGGGGTGGTCATCAGCCAAGAGCACTCTGATTCGCCGATCAATCACTGGGGTCTACCTCGCTGAGGTCAACATCAACAGAGATCTCCGTTCCGTAGTCAGGACGGGAGCGAATGGTCAACTTGCCCGGCAACAGGGAGACGCGCTCCGAGATGCTGAGCAAGCCGAAGTGACCCTCGCCGGTCAGCTGGCTCAGGCGCTCGGGTACGACGAAACCTTGTCCGTCGTCACTCACCAGGAGGTGAACGCGCTCGGCCTCCACCCTCAGCCTGACACGCACAAAATCGGCTCTCGAATGCCTGATGGCGTTGCGCAGGGCCTCCTGGGCCACTCGAAACAGACAGAGGGACACGCGAGAGGGCAGCCGAGCCGAACCCTCATCCAGGTCCAGCTCAATCTCGGGCATGCGGCCCAGATGCTCCTGTTCCAGTCGGGACACGTAGCCGGCCAGCGCCGCCGCCAGGCCCAAGTCGTCCAGCCCGGCCGGGCGCAAGCCGCTGATGCTGGACCGCAGCTGGGTAACCACTGCTAGCAGCTCCTGCCGGAGCGAGTCTAGCGCCTCGGAAGCCGCCTGCACGGCCGAGCTCTGCTCGCCGCCGTCATCGGCAAGGGTGTGCCGGTAGTGGGCGACGTGGTAGGTGACGGCGAGGAGTTGCTGCACTGCTCCGTCGTGCAGCTCGTGGGCAAGGCGTCGCCTCTCTTGCTCGACGGCATCGAGGAGGCGCTGGTGAGCCCGGGAAAGCTGCTCGTGGCTGCGGCGCAGCTCTTTCATAAGCAGCACATTGTGTGCTGCCACCCCGGCGCGGTAGCCCAGCAGTGTCAGAAGGCGCACGTCATCAGGGGTGAAGAAGTCGGCATCGGTCTTGGGACCTACCAGCAGAAGGCCGTACGCCTCGCCCCCCGAGACGAGCGGCACCCAGAGAGGCGGTTCCATGGCCAGCAGGAACCGCTCCGCCATGCCAAGGCTGTGTGAGGCAAGTGCCTGCCGCAGTCCGTCTTGGGTGACGGGGCGTGGGTGGGTGGAGAGATGCTCCACCAGGGGGCCATCCACGGGGACAGCCAGGTCAGCATTCTCCAGGTGCATCGACCCCACGGCCTCGACCAGACGCAGGTGACCGGTGCTGTCTTTGAGGAACAGAGCGGCGCCGGAGAGGCCTAACTCCCGAACGAGCTCGGAAACCAGCATGCGGCGCAGACGCTCCTGGTCCAAGGTGGTGGAAAGAGTCTCGGACAGGCGATCCAGGATCTGGTCGTACCCAGGGCCGCGACCGAACCAGGTCCACTCGGACAGGCCGGTGAACCACCGCCTTGTGCTCGGCCCGACGGCAACGATGGCAGCCGAAGCGACCAGCAGAGCGATCGCCCAGGCCTGACCTACTGGCAGGCCAGCGACAGTGAAAGCGGCCATTGCCACCAGGAGGACGAAGGTGAGCAGGACGGCCAGCATCAGGTAGACAGAAAGGAACCGCAGGCGGACCCCGTGCCCCGGGGCACCGGTCATAGTGAAAGCGTGGGAGTAGCAGAGCGGGCTCAGGAGGGAGCCAAAGAGGGTGATCTCGTAGGGCACGTAGACTGGGCTGTGAAAGGTGTCGGGCAGCATGGACAGCAACACCAGAGGGGCGAAGGCGACGATGTTGCCATAGGTTACCAGACGCAGGGGTCGCAGCTTCACCTCGGGCCAGTCCCGCCTCCAGGAGAACACCAGCCAGGCTCCGGACACCAACACAGACAAGGCCGCCGACAGGCGGACCATTCCCCGCCACAGGGAGTACCAGGGCTGCTCTGCCAGGACGGCGAAGGAGGCCAGAGCCGGCGGCAGGGCGAGCCCCAGGGCCAGGCCGAGGAGCGCCGCGAGGACCCTCCGGGAACGGCGCCCCAACGGCTCCCCGAGCAGGCGGTGATGAAGGAGGAAGAAAGCTGGTGCTGCCCCCGCCAGCGAGATGAAGTACAGCCTCATGCCCACATCGCTGCCGAGCAGCCCGAGCTTGCCGGAGGCCACTGCAATCGAGAAGCCTATGAAGGTGAGGAAGGGAGAGGGTTGGGGCAGGTGTCGCAGTCGCCAGGCTATCATCGCCAGTCCGAGGGCGACCGCTAACGGCGCCAGGTCCTCGGCCAAAGAAGGACAGGCCCCTCCGTGGAAGGGGGCGGTGCCTCCGCCGTGCCTGCAGGACCGACCAACTGCCGCCGAGGCGGCCCAGAGGACGAGGAGGGCGCAGGCAACTATCAGGACGATGTGCAGGGCGCTCAGGGCCGATGCACGAGAACTCCGGGAGAGCTGTGTGGTCGGCGCAAAGTCCATGACGTCACACCCCCGCCTGCTCGACCGATCTCAGCGGGTGTCCCAGGAGGCCCAGCAGGGGAGCACCGCGACTTGCCTGGCAGCCTGTCTTCCTGAGCTCACGCGTCGCTCGCTCCCGGCAATCCCTGGCCGCCACCACGAGGAAGGCCGGCGCACCGAGGGAAGCAAGCTTCCGGCGCAGGAGCTCAGCGGCGCAGCAATCGCCATCCCTGGCTCTCTTCAGCCACAGCTCGAGCTCCGCCCTCGTGTCGCCATCGGAGACCAGATGTCCGTAAGCGAGCGCCAACGAGGAGCCGCGGAAGCCATGGTCGGCCGGAGAGGTCGGGCTCCACGTATCGGCGTAATCGTCGGCAATCTGCACCAGGACGCCGAGCCATCTGCCGTAGTCACGGAAGTGGCAGGCGAGGGCAGGGTCTACCCCTGCGGCCACGGCTCCGGCCCACGCGGCCCAGCCCAGGAGCGAGCCCGACTTGCCCTGGGCCATGGAGAGCCAGAGGTCCGGGTCAATGTGTGCCTGGCCGCTCGCGACCGCCAGGTCCAGATGCTGCCCCCCGGCAGCTACGAGGCAGGCGCGGGCGAACTCGAGGCCGACAGCGGTAGGGCCAGCCGGGGCTGGCCAGGCCGAGCCCAAGATGAGCGCCTGGGCAGCCATCAGGGCAGCAGAAGCCAGATTCACCGCCTCCGGAAGCCCGTGGGACAGGTCGCCGTCCTCTACATCGTCGAAGAGCTTGGCAGCAAACCGCATGAGCCACCAGGCGGCGCCGGCCGGCGCCGCCTGGACGGGGTCGCCCCCTGCGGCCCAGCAGACGAGAGCTGGCAGGTCTAGTATGCCCTGGTGATGCCGGCTCTGATCCAACCAACTGGCCACCATGTCGCTGATCTGCCGGGCACAGGCTTGCTCGACGCCCGCCTCGCTGAGGCAACCTCCGATCAGGGCACGGGCTCTGGCACGGAAGCCTTCTAGGTGGCCTGCAGACCCCGGGTCCGGCGCGGCAGTCGTGGGAACAGAACCTGCCAGCTCAGGCAAGGCGTGTGATTGGCTCCTCGACGGCCGAACCGGCTTAGAGTTCCCCGGCGCTGGGGTCCGTCTTGCTTGCTGGCGATACGGCCCAGGCCTCCTGAGGGCCCGGACCGGCCTCAGCCATAGGGGACACGGCCCAGGCTTCTTGGGGGCCCGGTCCGGCTTGGGCCATTGGCGACACGGCCCAGGCCTCCTGGGGACCCACAGAGCCCCGGGCTCGCCCGAGGCTTCTGAGCGACTCCTCGAGGGCCAACGCCTCGGTCTCAGTGAGCTGATCAATGGACCTCTTGCCTGAGAGTGCGTCGTGTACAGCGCGGGCCAGATGATTCATACGGACCTCCTGAGCGCTTCCAGAGCGGCGCCGTAACCTTCCGGAGGCAAGGTATGCCGCCCCACTACCTGCCCCGGCGATCAGAGCGCGCCACCGCCGCTTCCGCGGCCGTGCCGGACCCACCAAGCCTGGCTGCCGGATAGGTACCACTTTCGCACTTCCGGCAGATACTAGAGCTGATTTCCATTACACGTCAAATCAAGCAATACCCGGCAATGTCCGAGTTGGCCTCCCCTCGGCCTGGCCTGTCTTTCTGCCCCTGTCCGAGTCCGACAGGGTCCAGCCAGGGACCAGGCGGCCCCGCTGGCGCCCGTGCGGGATGGGTGCTCAGCCGCCCGAGACGCCCTGGCCGTGGCCGTCGTACCCGGATGAGGGGTCAACTGGCACTAGGAGTGCGCAGCTCGACGCCCAGGTCGCGCAGCTCGGCGGCGATGGCGAGCCAGACGTCGCGCTGCTGGCTCACCCGAGTCTGATCCTGGGCGATCACGGCCGCTACGGACTGGTCGTCCAGAAGCCGCCGTCGCAGGGCTCGCCAGGCGCGGCCGCCCTCCGTCCCTACGTCTATGTACACGTCACCAGCTTCCACCCTCCAGCCGGCACGCATCGCCTCTCTGAGGCAGCGTTCCCGCTGGCCGTCCACGCCGAAGCCCGAGGACACCCGAATATACACCAGTGCCCTTGTACCATTCTGAGCGGTCACCGGTACCTCTCCACCTCTGGCCAGATATGGCGGAAGCTGTCGCAGGCCCGGCCCTCCGCCGCCGTGCGAGTCTGGAGGTGGTCGGCTCCCCTCCCTGGCGGCAGTGTCGCCGCGGTCCACGGCAACGGCCTTGCTTCCACCGCAGGTGTATGATACCGGGCTTGAGGCAGGGTTCGTCATGTCGGATCCGGCAAATCTGATTGCCGGATCCGGCAGACTTTTTTGCCGGATCCGGCAACTTGACGCAGTTATGAGGGGGCGGACGCTTCTGGGCAACGCTGGCCAGGCTGTAGGGACGGGCGAGGGGTCACAGCCACAGGGAAAGCCATCGAGAGGTTGGGCGGGCAGAAGAGGCGGATCGCCGTGCCATCCTTCGCCCGATGGGCTCAGGCGAACGAGGCGCAGCTACGCCTGCCTGCCGAAAGCAGTGACAGGGCCGAGCTCCGGTCCTGGATGCCCTCTACCTCAAAGTCGGTCAGGATGAGGTGGCCCTGGCCGCAGCGCACTATTGGTCCCTCGGCCTCCACTCCTGCCACGTCGCCCGGTGCGGCATCCGCCTGCCACGGAAGCTCGGGGGCGGGACGTGAGGACCAGACCCGGACTGTGAGCCCGCCCAGCCGGGTGAAGGCTCCCATATACGGCCTGGTGAAGGCCCGGACGAAGTTGGCTATGGCCGGAGCTGGACGGGTCCAGTCTATGCGAGCATCGTGAGGACGAGGCGCACGGCAGACCGTAGCCTGAGAGTCGTCCTGCTTCTGGCGGCCAGCGGTACCATTCAGCACGGCGGGGAACGCCTCCTTGAAGAGCTCTACCCCCAGGTCCTCCAGCTTTGCCCCCAGCGTGTAACCGGTGTCGGCGGGGTCCACAGGTATCTCTTTGCGGGCGATGATGTCTCCAGTGTCCATCCCCTCATCCAGGTAGTGCATGGTCTGGCCGGATACGGTATCCCCGTTGGCTACCGCCCAGATGTTGGGCGCCTGGCCTCGGTATCGGGGCAGAAGCGAGTTGTGGATGTTGACACAGCCCTGGGGTGGGACGGAAAGGAGCGGGGCCTTGAAGAGCTTGCCGAAGTACATGGAAACGAACAGGTCCGGCCGGAGCGAATGCAGGAGGGCGACGAAGGCACTCGAGTTCACATCCCGCGGCTGGTAGAGGGGAAGGTGCGCATCGTAGAGCACCTCCTTGACGGCGATCTTGATCTCCGGGTGAACGTAATCAGGCCAGGTGACCACCGCCAGCACCTCTGCCTGTGGCTGCTGCAGGAGCCACTGTAAGCAGCGGGCGCCGATGGTGCCGCGGTAAGAGAAGAAGACGATGCGCATCAGGAAGGCCTCCGGGTGTGTTTCTCTCCCTCACGCTGGGGGAGAGCTGGCATGTGAAGGAATGGCTGCGGCTAGAGTGCAGATCCGCTCCCAGGCGTGTTCGAGCAGCATGATGGTGGCCTCGCACATCCAGTTGGCCCCGGTGAGGGAGCCCGTACCAGCGAAGCGATACCGCAGGCAGCCCCCGTGGCACACGGTCAGCCACACGCAGTCGGCGCACCCCTGGGGCAGCGTCTGTCTGGTGCTGGCGAACGCTCGGCGGCGGGAGCTCTTCAGGATCTGGGTCACCGGCTCACGAAGCAGGTTGCCGAGGTAGCGGGGCCGGTCCACGAAGAAGTCGCAAGGATACACGTCACCGTTGTGCTCTACCACGTAGTAGCTGTCGCAACGTGCTGCTAGCTCGCACATCTCGCTGGGGTGCCCGGCGGCGATACCCACCAGATTGTCGAAGAGACGGATGGAGAGCTCCGGGCGGCCGTCCTGATACCAGGCGTCAAATAGGCGGCAGAGGAATTCGCCGTAAGCGGCCGGAGCGAGGGAGTGTGCCGCCAGGGATCCGTCGGGGAGACGGTCCACGGCCGGCACGAACTGGAGGTGCCGCAGGCCTTGGGCGTGGAAGAACGACAGAGTGGTCTCCGCGAGGTGAGCATTGGCGGAGTGCACGACCGCCAGTATGTTTGTCTCCACCCGATACCGCCTCAGGATGGAGATGCCGGCCATGACCCGCTCGTAGGTGGGCGCCCCACCGTGGCCGGGCCTCCAGCGATCGTGCACTTCTGGAGGGCCGTCAAGGCTCACACCAACCAGGAACCGGTAGCGAGCCAGGAATCGGGCCCACTCGGCGTCCAGCGCCACACCGTTCGTCTGCAGCGCGTTGCACACTACCTGACCGGAGGCGCCGTATCGTTCCTGGAAGTTCACTACTTGGCGGAAGAAGTCGAGGCCCGCCAGAGTGGGCTCTCCCCCTTGCCAGCCAAACACGGCGACCGGCCCCGAGAGATGCAGGTGCTGGGCCACGAGGGCAGCCAACGTCTCGCGGGGCATGGTTCCGGCCGGTACGCCTCGATAGGGGTCGCTCGCCCGGTCCCGATAGAAGCAGTATCGACAAGCCAGGTTGCACCGGGCGGACACAGGCTTGACCAGGACGCTAGGCGCTCTGGTCTCGAGAGCCGGGCTACCCGGTGGCTGGTCGCTTGCTGCAGTCACGCTCACACTCCCAGTCTACCGGCAAGCGGCCCCGAGTTCAACGCAGGCTCGGGGGGCTGACTGGTGAGGTAGTTACCGCTTGTTGCGTGGCGCACCCATGGTTACTAGAATGCCCGCCATGCGCCTCTCGATGTTCCTATGCCCGTGCCCATTGGTCTTGCTTTGGGGGCGACCGTGAGGTCTGCCAGTCTTCTCCGTTCGGTGGCCGTGATAGCGGCGTGCCTGGTGCTCATCGGTTGCGGGCAGGTCAGAGTGTCACAGGCGGCCAAGACACCCGAAGCTCGGCGTGGGTCGGCTCCGGTGTGGCCCGAGCACGATCTGGCCTTCTTGGGGGCAGAGATAGATCCTCCCTTGGCGGGGGCAATTGGATATCCCGACGGGGATACTCGCTTCCAACTGCTGGTGGCGCTCGAGAACCGGGGCCGGCAGGCGGAACGGGACGTGATCGTGGAGGCCTGGCTTAGGGCACCGGCCGCGCAAGGCGGCAGAGTGCTCATCAGCGGAAGCACGATTGCCCCTTATCTTGCTCCTGGACAGGCGGAGGTGGTGAGACTGCCGGCTTCGGGAGTGGTCCCGATTCTGCCCTCGTACATCCTGGAGGTCTCAGTGCGTCCTGGGCCACAGGAGACATATCTCGACAACAACAGCGGCGAATACGAGATAGCCATCACACCGCCGGGTTTTCCCCTGGGCTAGGTCTCCCCCTGTAAGGCCCTCGCGCTCGGTGGAGTAGCGGCCCTTGGCCTCGTCTCAGCTGTCACGCACGTTGCTACGCTCCCTCAGCCTGATCGCGCTGGGGGCGTTCCTGGGCCTCCTCTTGGCACAGGGGCTCACGGATGCCCGCCCCGCCGTTGCGCCTGCCGAGAGTGCAGAGAGCCAGCCGATACTCGATCTGGTGGCCCGTCTGGAGGAAGAGCAGGCGGTGCTACGCCAGGGAGTGGAAACGAGGCGCAGGGCCCTGGCGCGGGCGGCCATGAGTCCCGAGGGTGGCGCGATGCTGGACCAACTGGAGCGGGAGCTGCTCTGGGAGCGCCAACTGGCGGGGCTTACTGAGATAGAGGGCCCCGGGTTGGAGATTGTGCTGGCCGACGGTGGCAGACCGGCGCATGCGGGTGAGGAGCCTGAAACCTTCATCGTGCACGACTACGATCTCCGGGACCTGATCAACGCCCTCTGGTCTGCCGGGGCCGAGGCGGTGTGCGTGGGCGAGGAGCGGATTGCCTTCGGCACCTATGTGTACTGCGTGGGCAGTACGATTGTGGTGGGGGAGAAGCGCGTCACCCCGCCGCTGACCATCAGGGCGGTGGGCGATGCGGAGGCCTTGGAGCGGATGCTGAACGTTGACCCCGAGCTGTCGTCGCTGCGCCAGCGGGTGGCGAGCCGTGCGGTGCGCATGGCAGTGCACCAGCGGGATATGGTCTGGTGTCCCGCCTATGTGGGGGCGATATCGGTGCGGTTCGCCCGGATCGGGGAGTAGGGACATGAGGGCTACGCGATTCCACCTGATCCTCCTCATGTGCTCAGTCGTGGGACTGGTGGCGATTGCCGGCGGCTGGGGGCGCGACGGGTCGATGGCGAGGCCGGTGTCACTGGAGGAGGAGGTAGAGCTAGCGGGTGCATTGGTGTCGGCCAACCAGGCGTTGAGGGAAGAGATCGAGAGACTGGACCGAGAGCTCGCCGCCCTGACGGAGCCTTCGGGCGGTGGCCGACTGGAGGACATGACCGCCAGCCTGAACCAGCTCAGAATCGTCAACGGGGCCGTGGCTGTGGTGGGGCCCGGCATCGAGATGGCTGTGAGCGGCTCCGTTACCGCCGCCGGAGTGCGGGACCTGGTGAACGAGTTGAAGAGCGCCGGGGCTGAGGCTATCGCCGTGAATGGCAGGAGAGTGACCGCCTGGTCATCATTCTATGAGGGGCCGCAGGGGACGATCATGGATGGCCACCCTTTGGGCAGCCAGGTGACAATCCAGGCCATAGGTGATCCTGTTGCCCTACGTGAGGTCGCCAAACGGCGAGGCGGGTTTGCCGCCGCCCTCCAGGCTGATGGGGCCCAACTGGACATAAGGCTCCGAACGGGCCAGTCGGAGTTGTGTCTGCCCGTCAGTCTGGAGAGGCGGGGCTTCCAGCACGGGCGGCTGCCGCAGGGTGGCGGTTTGGACGCGCGTTGACGAATGAGCGGGTTCGCCCTATACTCTCCCGCGCACTAGCTGCAGCGTCGCATACTCGTGCTGTATCATCGCAAGGAGCATTGCCATGAAGCCTAAGGTTTTCGTCTCGCGTCGCATCCCCGATCGGGGACTCAATCTGGTGCTTGAGTTCGCCGACGCCGAGGTTTGGGAGGAGGAGCTCCCGCCTCCGAGGGATGTGCTTCTAGAGAAAGTGCGGGACTGTGAGGGTCTGTTGTCGTTGCTGACCGACACAGTAGATGCCGAGTTGCTGGATCGGGCTCCCAAGTTGAGGGTTGTAGCCAACTACGCCGTTGGTTTTGACAACATTGACGTGGCTGCCTGCACTGAGCGGGGCGTCGCCGTAGGCAACACTCCGGGCGTGCTCACCGACACGACGGCAGACTTCGCCTTTGCTCTCCTCATGTCGGCGGCTCGGCGGGTGGTCGAGGGAATGGACTACGTCCGGGCGGGGCGATGGAAGACCTGGGGGCCCATGCTCCTTCTCGGGCGTGACGTACATGGGGCTACCCTGAGCCTGCTGGGCCTGGGCCGGATCGGGTCGGCCATGGCCCAGCGGGCCAAGGGATTCAACATGCGCGTTCTGTACTACGATCCCTTCCGCCGGGAGGATCTGGAGAAGGAGCTGAACCTAGAGTACGTGGACCTGGATACCCTCTTCCGTGAAGCCGACTTTCTCAGTGTCCACACGCCGCTCACCCCTGAGACTGAAGGGATGGTGAACGCGGAGCGGTTCAGGCAGATGAAGAAGACGGCCATTCTGGTGAACAGCGCCCGGGGGCCCATCGTAAACACCGAGGATATGTATCACGCCCTGCGCGATGGCGAGATCGCGTATGCGGCAGTGGACGTCACGGATCCGGAGCCCATCCCGGCGGACCATCCCATACTCAAGCTCAGCAACTTCATCGTATGTCCGCACATCGCCAGCGCCTCCATAGAGACGCGGGGCAAGATGGCGGAGATCGCGGCGAACAACTTGATCGCCGGGCTAAAGGGAGAGCCCCTGCCGGCTCAGGTCAACCCGGGCGTGGTGCCCAAGCGCATCAAGTAGCGCGACATTCCTGGCGCCGTGGACAGAGCCGGGTCACCTAGACCCGGCTCTCTGGCGTCCTAGGCGAGTAGTGGTCGAGGCCTCGGGCGCGGGCGTAGGCGCACAGGTCGCGCAGGACGCAGCGATGGCACAGCGGTGTGCCGGCGCGGCATATCAGGCGCCCGTGGCGGATGAGGTTGATATGTAGCGGGTAGATCAGCTCTGCGGGCACGCGCGCGGTGAGGATGGCGTGAGCTGCGTCAGCGCCGGTGCCTGGTGGGATCAGCCCCAACCGGTCGCTGACGCGCCGGACGTGGGTATCCACGGGCATGACCGGCTTCTGGCAGGAGAAGAGGAGAACACATGCTGCCGTCTTCGGCCCCACGCCGGGGAGCGCTCGCAGCCACCGATCCGCCTCGGGAGTGGGCATGCTGCAAACAAAGGACAGGTCATAGGCGCCAGCTCGGCTCCTGATCTCCTCAAGGGCCCTCTGGATTCTGGGGGCTTTGAGATCGGCCAAGCCGCCCGGCCGGATCGTGTCGGCGAGGGCAGCGGTGTCGGCCCGAGCGACGTCCTCCCATGACCGATACTGCGTTCTCATCCGTCGGAAGGCCCGATCTCTATTGGTGTCGTTGGTGTTCTGAGACAAGATGGTGCGGACGAGTTCCTCCGTAGGCTCGGAGGGTTCCCGGTTGACGGGCACACCGTACTCGTCGGCGAGCCTCCGGTGGATCGTCTCGATCGAGAGTGTCGCTGCAGGCCTGTCTTGCAGCTCGGAGCCGTCTGAGGCCATGTCATCACCGGATCGGGGCGTAAGGTCGGGCGTGGCCGCACTGTTAACGTGGAGGAAGCGGGCGGCTATGTCGCCAATGCACGGCGAGGCCTGGCAAGCACCCTCTGAGGAATCTTGACACTCCTGCCGGCGCAGCCTAGAGTGAGCGCACGTCCGGGCCGATGGTATATGGCACGACGACGGGGAGGCAAATCAGCCTTCCCGGACTGGGAGCAGGATTATGGTCAAGATCGGTATCATCGGTTGTGGCGGCATGGGCAGGTATCACTCGCGATCACTGCGGGAGATAGAAGGGGTAGGCATCGTCGCCGCCTCGGATGCGGATGAGGAGGTACTGGAGGCCTACGCCCGCGAGTTCGAGCCTGAGCGAACCTACACTGACTTCCGCCATCTGGTGCGCGATCCAAGTGTGGATGCGGTACTAGTCTGCCTGCCGACCTTCTTGCACCCACTGGCAGTGCTGGCGGCTGCCGAGGCGGGAAAACACGTGTTCTGCGAGAAGCCGATCGCTCTGAAGGAAGCTGACGCCGAGGCCATGATCCAGGCCTGCGAGCGAGCTGGGGTGCACCTGATGGTCGGCTTCGTGCGTCGGTTCGATAACGACTGGGGCGCGTTCAAGCGCTTGGTGGAGGCGGGCGCGATCGGTCGGCCGATAGTCTGGCGACACTTTGCGGCCAGTGGCGGTCCGCGCAGCCCTTGGTATCTGGACCGGGACAAGGGCGGCGGCCCCATTGTGGATGGCGCCATCCACGATGTTGACTTCGCCAACTGGCTGTTCGGCGACATGGCCTGGTCCCAGGGGGCGGTACGGCGGTTCAAGTCCACGGCGTGGGACACGGCCACAGTGAGCATAGGCTACGAAGGCGGCGACGAGCTAGTGTTGAGCTGGACCTGGGGGCTGCCTTCTGGGGCCTCCGGCCTGACCGGGCAGGACGCCATCGGCCCCGGCGGCTCTATCCTCTTTCCCGGTTCTGTGCCTCGGGACCGGGTACCGGCTGACCTGTCCTCCGATGGGGTGGGGATGTACCTGCTGGACACGGGGGAAGTGCAGCGGCCGGAGGTCTTCCGCAAGAACAACATGTTCCTGGACGAGATGCGCCACTTTGTGCACTGCTGCGCCACCGGCACCCGCCCGGCCGTCACGGGGGAGGACGGCCTGAGGGCCCTTCGGGTCGTAGTTCGTGCGCTGCAGAGCGCGCAAGAGGCGTAGCGCGCGGAGGTTGTGCATGCGTAGGCCGTTGGTGATCGCTGCCACACTGAGCCTTCTGCTGTTGAGTCTTGCTTGCGCTCCCTCCCTGGGCGTACTGCAGCAAGCGACGCCCACCCTGCCTCGGATCGAGAGGGCAACGCTGGAGGCGCGTCCCGTCATCACAGTGCCAACGCCTACGCCCCGGCCTGCCCTCACTCCGGTGTCCGAGGATGTGCTTAGCTACGTGGAAGCTCGCGATCTGGCGCTGGCGAGCATCTACGAGAGGTTCAGCGGCTCCGTGGTCCACATCTACGTCACCGGGGCTGGCCTAGCTGGCATCACTGGTACCGGTTCCGGCTGGGTCTGGGACCGGAACGGCTTCATCGTGACCAACAACCACGTGGTGGAAGGAGCTTCTCGGGTGACGGTGGTGTTCTCCGACGAGCGCCAGTTCGAGGCCACCATCGTCGGAACCGATCGGGACAGCGACCTAGCCGTGATCCAGGTCGGAGCCGATCCGGAGCTTCTAGTGCCGCTGGAGCTGGGGGATTCGGAGCTGGTCCAGGTGGGTCAAACGGCGGTCGCCATCGGGAACCCCTTCCGCTTTGAGGGTACCATGACTGCGGGTATCGTGAGCGCGCTTGGCCGGGTGAGCATGCAGGCGAGCGGTTTCTCCCTACCTGACCTGATCCAGACCGATGCCTCCATCAACCCGGGCAACTCCGGAGGACCGCTGTTCGACATACGCGGTCGAGTGATTGGGGTGAACACCATGATCTACTCCCAGACGGGTGAGTTCAGCGGCATCGGCTTTGCCGTGCCCGTCAACACTGTGAAGAGGGTGGTGCCCGCCCTCATCACGGATGGGCGGTACTTGCACCCGCACTTGGGGATCAGAGGGTGGACCATCACCGATGCTTTGGCGAATGTCGGGAACCTGCCTGTGAGCCGGGGTGCTCTCATCGGCGAGGTAACATCGGGAGGCCCGGCCGAGGAAGCTGGCCTCCGAGGAGGCAACCGCTCGCTCAACGTGCCGGGCTACGACGACGTAGTGGTGGTGGGTGGGGACATCATCATCGCCTTGGATGGCCAGAGTATCACGGGCATGAACGACTTAATCAGCCGGCTGGAGAAATACTCCGTGGGCGACGTAGTAGTTCTGACCATCGTGCGCGGTGATGAGACACTGGACGTGCCGGTGGAGCTGGGGGCCAGGCCGACCGAGAGCGGGCGCATGTTTGGCTTCCGGTCGCCGTAGGCCGTAGGGAGCAGGATATGGGACTGTGGCTGGTCATCGCGCTGGCCCGCCTGGTGGTGGTGGGCATAGTTGCTGCCATCGGCGTGTACCTCTCGGCTTCTCTCTTTCAGGCTCTGACGCCGCGCGTAGACGTCTGGGACGAGATTGCCCGGGGCAATGCGGCCGTGGGTGCGGTTCTGGCTGGAGTGATCTTCGGAGTAGCGCTAGTGATCTACCCGGTGGTCTCGGTGCCCTTGGAGGGTCTGGATCTGGGGCCGGGGGAGGCGGCAGTGGTCCTCCTGATCGAGGGCCTGCGCCTGCTGTTCGGGGTAGGCGTGGGAGCGCTGGCGGTGATTCTTTCGGCCGGGCTATACAACCTGATGACCGGCCCCATTGACGAGAAGCTCGAGCTGCAGCGTGGGAACGTGGCGGTCGGGCTGGTGGAGGCCGGCATGGTGGTAGGGACAGCGCTCCTGCTGAGCGCCCCCGCTGCTTCTCTGGTTCGATCGGTGCTGCAAGCACTGGTGGGCTAGCCGGAGGGGGGCTCGGTGACGATGAGCGATGGTGTCCTGGGTGTCGTGCTGGCCGGAGGCGAGGGTAGGCGGATGTGGCCCTTCGCCACCGTGCGCCCCAAGGCGTCTCTGCCTGTGGCGAACCGGGCGCTGGTTCGCCTGCTGGCCGAACGCCTGCGCCTTGCCGGCGTCAGCCGCCTGGTCGTGGTAGTAGATGCCAGGGGCGGCCCGGTGCGGGCAGCACTGCTGGACCTGGACGGAGTCCGCGTGCTGGAGGCCCAGGTGCGCGGCTCGGCCCAGGCCCTACTGGCAGCCTGGAGTGAGGCCCACGATTCGCCCGCGCTGGTAGTTCCGGGAGACGTCCTGGTGTCGGTGGGCGACCTGGAGCAGATGCGCCGGGCGGCGGAGGCGCTGGATGGCGAGGCATCGGTGCTCGTGGCGCCCATGGGGGGCGAGGACCCCAATCGCTGTCTTTGCGTGCGGACCGAGGGCGATGCGCTCGTCGAGGTGATTGGCCACCCGCGGGAGGCGAGCGAACGCTGGACCGGGGTTTGTGTCTTGTCGCCCGCCTTTCGACGCTACCTCGAGGCGAACCCGGGGCTGTTGGAGAACGTGCCGGTGGGGGGAATGCCGGCGCTGGAGCCTGACTTGGCCGCCTCGATGGCGCTCGGCCTTCAGCACGGGGCGACCGTGCGCGCCATTCGCTCCGAAGGGGCCTTCGTGGACCTGGACAAACCCTGGCACATACTCCAAGCTAACCACTATGAGGCCGAGCAGCTCTTCTCCGAACTCAAGTCGCATCGCGTTGCCTCATCGGCGTGGGTCTCGGAAGCGGCCGACATCGAAGGGAGACTGATGGTGGCCGAGGGGGCAGTGGTGGGCCCCCGGGTGCGCATTCGGGGCGACGTTAGCGTTGGCGCCGGAGCAGTAGTGGACAACGGTGCCATCCTTCAGGGCCAGGTGATCGTGGGGGCGGGAGCGCGGGTGCGTGACTACTGCCAGCTTTCTGATGCGGTGGTGGGGCCGAACTGCGTCGTGGGCCATGGAGCCGAGTTCAGCGGGGTCATGTTTGCCGGAACCTACCTCTATCACTACTGCGAGGTGGTTGGGGTCCTCGGGGCCAGCGTAGACATCGGGGCTGCTACCGTGTGCGGCACCCTGCGCTTCGATGACGCGGAGAAGCTGCACCAGGTGGGCGGAGCCTGGGAGCGCCCACCGGTGGGAGCCAACGCCTCCTACATAGGCGATTACTCTCGCACTGGAGTGAATGCCATCCTCATGCCCGGGGTCAAGGTGGGAGCGTACTCCTGCGTCGGGCCGGGGGTGGTTCTCTACGAAGACGTGCCGGACCGCACCCTGACGCTAGTGAAGCAGGAGCTGACCGTCAGGCCATGGGGCCCGGAGCAGTACGGCTGGTAGCCGGCCACCGGAACGCATGCCGTCGGCGACGAGCCGACAGGTGGGGAGGAACGATGATACCTTGCCTCAACAATGCCACCATCGGAGCCGCCAGCTTCGACGCTTTCCTGCAGGCAGCCAGCAGAGCCGGATTCGGCGCCATCGAGGTGGGGCTGGGGAACCTGGAAGGGTACATCGGCGCAAGATCGGTCGAGACCCTGGTGCAGGACCTTCGGGACCGCGGGCTAAGGCTGGGCTCCGGAGGAATCCCGGTCAATTGGCAGGGAACGGAGGAGCAGTTCAGGGCTGACATGGACGCCTTGCCAGGGCGCCTGGAGCTGTGCCGACGGGTAGGGCTGGACCGGCTCTGCACATGGGTGCCTCCCCGGTGGGGCCTTCGGTACTCCGAGGCGTTTGCCTTTTGTCGAGACCGACTCGGGGCGGTGGCCGACACCCTGGCAGAAAGCGGCATCCGTTTTGGCTTGGAGTTCGTGGGCCCGCAGGGCAACTTCCTGGATCGTCCGTACAAGTTCATAGCCACGCTGCCGGAGATGATGCACTTCATAGAGAAGCTGGGTCGGGACAACCTGGGCCTGCTTCTGGATTCCTATCACCTCTACGTGGGTGAAGCGACGCTGACGGAGCTGGCCTCGCTGCCGGAGAGCCGGATCGTGCAGTTCCACATCAACGATGCCTATCCTGGGGTACCCCGGGCTCAGCTCGAGGACCTGAAGCGGCTGCTGCCCGGCCAGGGTTCCATCCCGCTGGTTCCCATGCTGCGGGCGCTGCAGGCTACCGGGTATGACTGGACGGTCTCCATCGAGACCTTTAGCGACGAGGTGAAGGCGCTGGGCCCGGTGAAGGCGGCAGAGACGGCCAAGGCCGCCCTGGACTCACTCCTTGCCGTGCTCTAGGCCATCGCGGGGGGGCAGGCCCGCGGGGTCGCGATGAAGCGCTGCATCTTGATGGTTCTGGATAGCGTGGGCGTGGGCGCCCTCCCCGACGCGTCTGCCTACGGAGATGAGGGCTCGGACACTCTGGGCAACATCGCGCGCTATCTCGGGGGGCTGGCTCTGCCCAGCCTGGAGGCGCTCGGGCTCGGGTGTCTACATCCGGTCGAGGGGGTGGCCTGCCCTGAGCAGCCGAGCGGCTGCTACGGCAAGATGGCGGAGGCTAGCGCGGGGAAGGACTCCATAGTGGGTCACTGGGAGCTGGCCGGGCTCATCACCGAACGGCCGTTCCCTACCTACCCCGACGGTTTCCCTAGGGACCTCATCGCCGAGTTCGCGGGTCGCATCGGGAGGGGAGTCCTGGGGAACAAGGTGGCATCGGGTACCGAGATCATCCAGGAGTTGGGCGCTGAGCACCTTGGGACGGGCTCTCCCATCGTATACACCAGCGCCGATAGCGTGTTCCAGGTCGCCGCTCACGAGGAGGTCATCCCGATCGAGGAGCTATACCGCATCTGTCGGGTGGCGCGGGAGCTGCTCCGCGGGGAGCACGGGGTGGCGCGGGTCATCGCCCGCCCTTTCGTGGGGGAGCCGGGGCACTTCACCCGCACCGAGAGGCGGAAGGACTTCGGGCTGGAGCCTCCCGCCGACACCGTTCTGGATGCCGCGTACCGGGCCGGCCTCCCGACTGTAGCTGTGGGAAAGGTGGGCGACTTGTTCGCCCACCGATCGCTGACCGAAGACGTCAAGACTTCGGGCAACCTGGACAGCTTGCGTCAGTTGCTTCAGTGCGTGCGGTCCACTCCTCGAGGGCTGATCTTCGGCAACTTGGTGGACTTCGACATGCTCTACGGGCACCGGAATGACGTCGAGGGCTTCGCCCAGGCGCTAGTAGAGTTCGATACCTTCTTGCCCTCGCTGTTGGAGGAGATCGGGCCGGAGGATGTCCTGTTCATCAGTGCCGACCACGGCTGCGACCCTACTACCGCTAGTACCGATCACTCCCGCGAGTACGTGCCGGTGCTCTGCTTTGGAAAAGGCCTCCGGGAGGGCGTAGATGTCGGGGTGAGGCGGACGTTCGCCGATTTGGGAGCTACGGCGGCAGAGCTGCTGGGCCTGGGCTTCCGAGGCGCAGGCACTAGCTTCGCCGATCGAATCCTACTGTGACACGCGGGGAGGCGGACACACTGGGACTGGCCGAGGCGCAGGGCGGAGGGCGATTCGCCGAGCTCGAAAGACTGGCTCGGTACTACGATCTGCGACATGGTGCCTACGTCGAGGACCTGGCCTTCTATCGCGACCTGGCCCGAGGTAGCCACCTAGTGCTGGAGCTCGGGTGTGGTACCGGCCGGCTGCTGATGCCGCTGGCGGACGAGGGCGTCGCCGTCCTGGGCGTGGAGAGTTCGCCCGCCATGCTGTGCCGGGCGCGGTCGAGGCTAGAAGGCCAGGAAGCAGCGGATAGGGTGCAGCTGGTGCGGGCCGACCTGCGCCGGCCGGTGTGTCGGGGCGCGTCGCTGGCCCTGTTGGCGCTCAATACCTTCAACCACTTCGGTCACCGAGAAGAGCAAGTGCAGGTTCTGGAGGCGGCTCGGTTCAGTCTGAGCTCCGGGGGCCGCCTGGTGCTGGACCTGCCTAACCCCCACCTCGAGCTGGAGAGGGGAGTGCAGGGAGCCTGTGTGCTGGAGCAGGTGACGGACACAGACGAGGGAGTCCTGTACGAGTGGTCGGTAACCGAGGTGGACCGGGCGGCTCAACGGATGCGCCTAAGGTGCGTGTACGACTTGGCGCGGCCGGACAGGATCATCCGCGAGACCTGTCTGGCGGAGCTGTACCTGTTCTATCGTCCCGAGCTAGAGCTGCTTCTGGAGAGGACGGCGTTTGCGGTGGAGGGGGTCTTCGGAGACTACGATGGCTCGGATTACGAAGAGGGCTCGCCCAGGATGCTGGCGGTTGCCCGAGCGGTGTGATGAACGCCCGCGGAAGGTTGCCGGTGGGGAGGATCGGTAGATGGCCTTGATCGAAGGGGTGGTGACGCGCCCGCTGCGCCTGATTCCGGACGAGCGTGGCTATCTCATGGAGATGCTCAGGAGCGATTGGCCAGAGTTCGACCGCTTCGGCCAGGTATACGTGACTGCCGTGTACCCGGGTGTGGTCAAGGGGTGGCATTACCACCGCAAGCAGGACGATCACTTCATCTGCGTGAGCGGGATGGCCAAGGTGGTGCTCTATGATGCCCGAGAGGGGTCGCCCACGCAGGGCACCATCAACGAGTTCTTCATCGGCGAGCGCAACCCCATGCTGGTGAAGATACCGAGGGGCGTCTACCATGGCTTCAAGGGTATCGGAGAGAGCCTCACGCTCATCGTGAACGTCCCTACCGAGCTGTACAATTACGATGATCCTGACGAGTATCGGCTGCCGGCCCATACCTCTGAGATACCTTACGACTGGGCCCGGAAGGACGGCTAGGCCGGTTCCGCTGGAGGCGAGGGTGCCGTACGAGTACTTGCTCTACGAGAAGAGGGACCACGTCGGTTACGTAACCATCAATAGACCGGAGGTGATGAACGCGCTACACCCACCGGCCCGCTCTGAGCTAGCGCAGGTCTTCGAGGACATTGTCACCGACGATGGAGTCTGGGTGGTCATCCTCACGGGGGCGGGGGAGCGGGCCTTTTCCGCCGGCGCCGACCTGAAGTACCGAGTCTCGCAGTCAGAAGAAGCCGTGCTAAGGGGGCCGGCAGTGGTGGGGACGGCAGCCCTGGACGGTTGCTGGAAACCCATCATTGCGGCGATCAACGGCTACGCTGTCGGAGGCGGACTGGAGCTGGCTCTGGCATGTGACATACTGGTGGCGGCCGATCACGCCCAGTTCGGCCTTCCCGAGCCCCGACGCGGCCTCCTTGCGGATGAGGGTGGGGTGGTGAAGCTGGTGCGGCGCATTCCCTATCATCTGGCGATGGGGATGTTGCTGACCGGCCGGTTTGTGAGTGCCGCCGAGGCCCTGCGCATGGGGTTGGTGAATGAAGTGGTGCCGGGCCCGGAGCTGATGCCGGCGGCAGAGCGCTGGGCGGCGGAGGTGCTGCAGTGCTCCCCCCTCGCCGTCCAGGCTGCCAAGCAAGCGGCGGTGACTCTGCTGGACCTGGCTCCGGAAGCGGCTGCCAGTCGGATTGAGAGCTTGGAGGCAGTGCGTCGGTTGCGGCAGTCGCAGGACTACATCGAGGGACCGCGGGCCTTCGCCGAGAAGCGCCGGCCGACCTGGCTGGGGCGATAGCGAAGGGCCAGCGCTGGAAGGGGAGGGAAACTTGGCCGGTTGCACGGCGGCCCTGGAGGGCATCCGGGTGGTGGACTTCAGTCACGTGTACCAGGGCCCGGTAGGGACGCAGTTGATGGCGGACTTCGGCGCCGACGTGATCAAGATTGAGCGCCCTGGATCGGGCGATTGGAGCCGAAGCTGGGGGCCGTACGTGGACGGGGTTAGCATGCCGTTCGCCAGCCTCAACCGCAACAAGCGCAGCGTGGCTCTGGATCTGCGTACCGAGGGGGGCAAGCAGATCATCCACAGGCTGGTGCTCACGGCGGACGTGCTGGTGCATAACTTCCGACCGGGCACCATGGAACGGCTGGGGCTAGGGTACGAGGATCTGGCGGTGGTGCACCCGCGGCTGGTGTACGCTCGGTCCAGCGGCTGGGGGGATCGGGGACCATACGTAGAGCGTGGGCGAGGAGGCCACGACGTGCTGGCCCGGGCCGAGGCAGGATGGTTCGAACCACTGGGCGCAGATGGCCTGCCGGTTCCGGTCGGCATGTCGGCCGATTACCCGGCCGGTCTCCTGCTGGTGCAGGGCATTCTCATGGCCCTTCTGGCCCGGGAACGCACCGGCCGAGGCCAGCTAGTTACTACCGACCTCTTCAGCGCCGCCTTCCACGCCCATACGTGGGAGGGCGGGGGCATCCTGAACCGGGAACGCATTTCGGCGCAGGTCGGCATCGAAGTGACGGAGAAGGTCATTCGCAAGGCGTTTCGCACGCGCGACAGCTTCATCGAGATCTCGCCGGTGTTCTCCTCCGACGCTCTGCGGGATCTGTCTCTGGCCTTGGGCATAGGCGATCTCTCTCAAGACCCTCGGTACGCTACCGACGCCGACCGGCTCGAGCGGGCGGAGGAAATCAACGATGTGCTCGCCGGGCGATTCATGGAGAAGACCACCGATGAGTGGATCGCCTACCTGGAACCTCTCGGCATCCTGTGCGGGCACGTGAACTCGTTTGAAGAGGCGGCAGCGGACCCGCAGTTGGCCGCCAACGAGATGGTGGTAGAGATGGATCACCCTCGCGCCGGCACACTCAAGCTGTTCGGCACGCCGGTGCGGCTCTACGGCACGCCCGCCACTCTAAGGATGCCTCCGCCGGATCTGGGTCAACACACCGAGGAGGTGTTGGCCGAGCTGGGCTACTCCTCTGAGGAGATCGCCGAGTTCGACCGACAGGGGGTGTTCGGTCGGTGATGGGCGCCGGCACTCTTGGCGAGTCTATGAGAGATCCAGCCCGGTACCTGGCCGATCTGTTTGCCCTGCAAGGCAAGGTGGCCGTCATTACCGGCGGCGGGGGAGTCCTCTTCGGCGCGGTGGCCCAGGCACTGGCTCGGGCCGGCGCTCAGGTGGCGGTTCTGGATCTATCGGAGGCGGCGGCCGAGGCGGTCGCCTCTGCCATCCGGGACCAAGGCGGGCAGGGGATAGGCGTTCGCTGTGACGTGCTCGCTCCGGAGGACTTGGCACAGTCGGCGCTTCGCGTGGTGGATCGATTCGGACGGGTGGACTTCCTGATCAACGGGGCCGGGGGCAACCGGGCTGAGGCTACCACGGGGACCGAGCGGGAGTTCTTCGATCTGCCCCAGGAGGCCGTCCGCTGGGTGTTTGACCTCAACTTCGTGGGAACGTTCCTGGCCAGTCAGGTATTCGGTCGCCTGATGCAGGAACACGGGCAGGGTGTCATCCTGAACGTATCTTCTATGAACGCCTTTCGGCCGCTTACTCGCATCCCCGCCTACTCGGCAGCCAAGGCCGCGGTGAGCAACTTCACCCAATGGTTGGCCGTCCACATGGCACAGGAGTACTCGCCCGGCATCCGGGTGAATGCCCTGGCGCCTGGCTTCTTCCTCACCGCGCAGAACCGCTATCTCCTCATGGACGAGCGCTCGGGGGAGTTGACTGCGCGAGGGCAGCGGATCATCGAGCACACACCCGCCGGCCGCTTCGGCGGGCCCGAGGACCTGGTAGCAGCCACTCTGTTCCTGCTGTCGGACGCGGCCCGCTACGTGACCGGGGTGGTGTTGCCCGTAGACGGGGGCTTCAGCGCCTACAGCGGGGTCTGAGGCCGGCCGCCTCTACTCCGACCGTGGTATGATCAGGACCTGACCCACGCGGATGCGATTGGGGTCCTCGATGTCGTTGGCCTCTATCAGAGCTTGCAGAGAGACATCCTGGGCCCGGGCGATGGCGCTCAGAGTGTCACCTGCCTCCACGGTATAGGTGATGGGGACAGGCGTGGCCGTGGGCGGCGGGGTGGGCGTAGGTGTGGGGCGCGGCGTCGGGCTGGGGGTGGCGGTCGGTTCCGGGGTGGCAGTGGCGGTGGGCTCGGCCGTAGGCGTTGGCTCTATGGTGGGCGGGGGCGTAGCCGTGTCGGTGGGCAGGGGAAGCGCAGTGGCGCTAGGCGCCGGCTGAGCAGCGCCACCCTGACCGTAGAGCAGCAGCATGCCCACCGCCATGGCGGTGAAGATCACAGTTGCAGCCAGTGCCACTGGAACCAGCCAGGCGCTTCCGGCCTCATAGTAGGAGCGCACTGTCCCCAGGGCGCCGCTCGAAGCCAGCTTGCGCACGTCCAGTAGCGCCGGCCTCTTCATGGTTTCCGGTTCAGGCATGCCTCCCTCTCTGCTGCGGCCTCCCGCGTCACCCTGACGCGGCCTGGGTCCATGGGGTGGGGTCAGGCTATTATACCCCAACCTGCCCCAGGCTGGCGCACGCGAGGCAGAGAAGAAGGACACAGGCTTGGCCGGCGTGCCAAGACCCGTCGTCAGGCGCCTATGGACGCGGCCTCACCGATGAGGGGGGTGAGACGGGTCTGTAAGCGTGATCCCTCGTTGCCCGACGGCCACCGCGTCTCGCGAGGTTGCCGATGCCCCGCCGGAGGCGTGTGTGTGACTGGGAACCGAGCTAGAGCGGGTGCGTGGCTCGCCGTGACGGGTGAGGGTATAGAGGTAGGCGGTCATGTCGCGTGCTTCCTGCTCCGTCATGCCCATGTTGGGCATGGCAGTGCCGGGCTCCACCGCCTGGGGGGTGAGGATCCAGGTGAGGAGGTTGTCGGTGGTGTTCAAGAGGGTGCCCGCGATGTACATGCGATCAGCGAAATCGGTCAGAGGCGGGCCTACCGTGGCGTTGGCCAGGCGGATGCCGGGAATGGTATGGCACGAGACACACCCGCGGACCCGGAAGGCCTCGGCAGCGCGGACAGGGTCGCCTCCCGGCACCTCGTGCACCGGCTGGCCGGGCGCAGAGCCACAGGCCAAGATGACCAGAGCCAGACTGAGTGTGGCGGCCTTGCGTGCCATGCTGCTGCGATAGCCGGTCACGGCCTTCTTCCTCATGTCAGACCGGCCTGCGACTCGCTGGAAACCGATCCGGTGCAGCTGAGGTCTGGCATTGGGACGGCACACCCCGTCGGAAGGTCCGGCGGCGGCTGGCCTGGGCCCTGAGCTAGAAGCGGGCGCATGGGTCTATGAAGAACACGGGTAACGTGGCCAGAACGATGGCGAGCATGAAAAGCCCTCCGGCCAGCACACCGGCGTAGACCAGAAACCCCTGTCTGGTTCCCTCCATCGAATTCACCAGGCTGCCCCTCTCTTGTGGGCTCATGCTGCGCCAGCGCCGCCAGGAGACCCACCAGGAGGCCACGGCGACCAGCCCCAGCACCGCGCTGGCCGCGAACAGGAACACCCGACCTCCGGTAGCGCAGGAGAGCTCCACCAAGGGATAGGTGATCGCCAGGTGGAGGGCCCAGGCTGCTGCCGACCCGACGGTGCCGAACCATTGCCGAAGGCTCTCCCGGTTGCCTTGAGTGGTGCCTGCTTCGCCTTCGCACATGGGTCCTCCCGTGCTACAGCAGCCTGGGGGAGATGTAGATCGTAAGGTAGATGGGTATCCACACAGCCACCACGAAGTGCCAGTATAGGCCGTTGATCTGCACCCCCACGTTGCGACTTTCCGTGAAGTAGCCGCGCAGAGCCAGAGTCAGCACCACCACGGTCTTGAGCATCAGGGCCATGACGTGGGCCGTGTGGAACCCAATGATGGTCCATACGATGGAACCGTAGGCGTTGGTGTCCCATCGGTACGCTAGGCTACTCATCTCGACGTACTTGATGGCCAGGAAAGCCAGTCCCAGTATGACCGCCACCGACCAGCCGGCGGCGAGCCGAGTCCGCAGTCCCCGCCTTATGCCCCGGTCAGCCCAAGCCACCGGGACGCTGCTGACCAGAATGATGGCAGTGTTGACGGTGGGGAGGAGAAGCTCGGGTTCCTCGATGCCGCCAAGGGGCCATTCGGGAGCAGAGTGCCGGAGGTAGTAGTAGCTGACCAGCAGGGCAGCGAACAGCGTGGCCTCGATGGCTATGAGCCCCCACATGCCCCACCACAGAGGCGCGCGGTTATCGTTGAGGTTGAGGGGAAGGCTCTCGGCAGATACGACTCGGGGCTCGGTCGCCATCATGCACCGACCTCGCGGGGCCAGTTCCACCCCGCTATGGCGATGAAGCTGAGGAAGGCGCCGATCGGTACGGCGACCAAAGTGACGATAGAGCCTATGAAGGTGATTGCCACTGCCAGAGCGAGCAACACAGGCCAGACAGAATTGCCCGCCAGCAGAACGCGCTGCTGGGGCTCAGCGTCGAGAATTGAGGTCCCAATGGTCTCCCGCTGATCGTCGCGAGGGTGGTAGTAGGTGTCCGCCGGGCCCACCTGTCCCGTGGCCGGCCAGAGGGGCGTCCGGTGGTTCACCGCCGGAATCATCTCGAAATTGTAGGGCGGGGGAGGCGACGCCGTAGCCCACTCGAGCGTGCCTCCACCCCAGGGGTCGGCCGGAGCGTCAGCAGGTCGTGTGTGGGCGCTAATGGCCGCCACCAGGGTGACGGCGATGCCTGCAGCCAGCACGAACGCGCCCACTGCGGTGATGAGCATAGGTGTGTCCCACCCGCGGCCGAACATGTAGGTGGAGACCCGCCGGGGCATCCCCATGAAGCCAGTGTAGTGCATGGTGAAGAAGGCCACGTTGAAGCCCACGAACATGAGCCAGAAGCTCAGGCGCCCGAGGCGTTCGTCGAGCAACCTGCCCGTGAGCTTGGGGTACCAGTAGTACAGGCCGGCGAAGAGAGGGAACACAGCCCCTCCGATCAGCACGTAGTGGAAGTGCGCGGTGACGAAATGGCTGTCCTGCACCTGCCAATCGAATGGCACCGAGGCTACCATGACTCCAGTGATTCCCCCGAGCACGAACAGGACCACGAACCCGGAGGAGAAAAGCAGGGGCGTCCGCCAGAGGAGCCGCCGGCTCTCGTAGATGGTGCCAACCCAGGCGAACACCTGGACGCCGCTCGGGATGGCGATGGCCATGCTGGCAGCGGCGAAGAGGCTCATGCCCAGGAAGCTGACGCTGGTAGTGAACATGTGGTGCACCCAGAGGCCGAAGCTGACCAGGCCGATGGTCAGGAGGGACAGGGCCACCGGCAGATAGCCGATGATGTGCCGCCGAGCGAACACTGGTATGACCATGGATATCATCCCGAACGCGGGAATGGCAATGATGTAGACCTCGGGGTGGCCGAACCACCAGAACAGGTGCTGCCATAGGAGTGGGTTGCCCCCGGCGGCCACGTTGAAGAAGTGAGTGCCCACCATCCGATCCAGTTGCAGCATGATGGATCCCAGCACCAGCGGAGGGAAGGCGAACACGATCATGAACGACATTACCAAGATGGCCCACACGAACAGGGGCATGCGGTTGATGGACATGCCGGGGGCCCGCAGCTTGAAGATGGTAACTATGAGTTCGACGGCCGCTACCAGAGCGGCGATCTCCAGAAAGGAGATGGCAGCGGTGTAGAAGTCTATGTTCACATTGGGGGAATACTCGGGGCCCGATAGGGGCACGTAGTTGAACCAGCCCGCATCTGGAGCGCGCCCCAGGAGCAGGCTGGCGTAGAGAGTGACGCCAGCGATCAGGTACACCCAGTAGCCAAAGGCATTCAGGCGAGGAAAGGCTGCATCTCGGGCGCCGATCATCAGGGGAACTAGGTAGATACCCAGGCCCTCCATGACGGGGACGGCGAAGAGGAACATCTGAGTCGTCCCGTGCATGGTGAAGAACTGGTTGTAGGTGTAGGGCGACAGAATGCTGAGGCCGGGACGGGAGAGCTGGAGCAGCATGGTCAGGGCCAGGAGGCCGCCAAATCCGAAGAACACGAACGCGGTCACGATGTAGCGGAGCCCGACTGCCTTATGATTGACCAGGGTCAGCGACGCCAGGCCGGTGGGGTTCCGCCAGACTCGCATCAGCTCCTGGTAGTTCACGGTTTCCTTCATGCTGGTCTCCCGGTCGGCGGCAGGGGCATGGACATCACCGGAGCGTCTCCATGTAGCTCAGAAGAGCCAGCAGGTCCTCGGGAGGCATGGGCATGGGAGGCATGAGGTTGCCCTGCTTGAGGCTTTGGGAATCCAGGATCCAGCCGGCGAGGTTGCCGACTGTGTTGTCCACTGTGCCGGCAGCGAGCTCCTTTCGGCTAGCGACGTGAGTGAGATCCGGGCCCAGCGTGCCAATGGCAGTGGTCCCCCTGATGGTGTGGCAGCCGACACAGGCCGAGCTGAGGAAGATCTCGAGGCCGCGCAGCGTGCTCTCGAATCCGGGCGTCGGTGCCGGCTGAGCCTGCTGCCCCAGCCAGGCGACGTAGTCGCTCTCCGGGTGAGAGATCACCAGGAACTGCATCTGAGCGTGCTGCAGCCCGCAGAACTCAGCACACAGGCCCCGGAACGTCCCCACCTCGTCTGCCTGGAGCCAGGTCTGGGTTACCTCGCCCGGCATCATGTCGGTCTTTCCCGCCAACTCGGGCACCCAGAAGGAGTGGATCACATCGCCGCCCTGTAGCATGACCCGGACTGGCCGTCCCACGGGGATGTGAATCTCGTTGGCGGTTCTGAAGCCCTGCTCGGGATAGTGAACGTCCCACCACCACTGGTAGGCAGAGACTTCGACGGTGAGCCCGACCGGCTGGATCGGGTTCATGGTAACGCTCAGGGCGTGGACCGTCGCGACCATGAGGGCCAAGACGATCGCTCCAGGGACTATGGCCCCACCCCAAGTGACCAGCCATGGTCCTACACCCGGTTCGGCCGCTTCGGCCGAGCGCCGCCTGGCCAGTGCCAGAAGTAGGTATGCCGTCACTACCAGGAATACGGCTGCGCCGATAGCGAACATGAACCACCAGAGGCTGGCGATCCGAGCAGCGATGTAACCTCCCGGCGATAAGGCGCGCGGCATCTCACTGCATCCTGCAATCAGCGAAGCCGCCGCCACGCCCAACAGCCTGAGCCCGCGAACACCTGTGGTCGCCTGCCTCCACGGCCTGCCTCGATGGGAGACCGCGGCACGGCGCGGGAACGGCCACCAAGAGAGCCCGCGGGGGTCCGCTCTGCCGGACATGAGAGGATGAGACTCCTTGCCGCTGCGGCTGGTTGGTACTGGGGCCAAGGGCACGAGTGTCCCTTGGCAGAGCAGAAAGGGCCCGACGCACCTGGGCTGCGCCGTACAGCCACCTGGGGCCACACTCCAGTCATGTTAGCCTATGTATAACGCGGGATACAATAGGTAAGGTCTTGGTATTGCGTTAAGGGCAGATTAAGGGAGCTGGAGGGCCAATCTGTGCGCTGCTGCGCACCGAAGCGATTGCCGCGTCAAAGTGGGCGTGATCGGGCAGGGAGTGATTCCCGATCTTGGGATCAGCCGTTGGCCGTCGGAGTCGCCCCAGGGGCAGGGCTCTGTCTGGGCAACACCAGAAGGTGAACCCGGGTCGGTATTGGTCTCTAGGGAGTGGCTGGTCGCTGTCTCAGCCCAAGCATGGTCTCCACGTCTTCCCAGCCGCGAATGCCGGAGCGACTCGCGGGGCTCGCTTCGGGGGCCGCGGGCCGAGCCTGCGGGCGGGAACCGAGGCGCGCCAGGCGTAACAGCTCCTTTTCCGGGAGGCAATGGACCACTACTCTCTCTGGAATCACGGCCATGGATGAGACTCTCCGCTCAGGGTTGGGTAGGACGCGGCCAGAGCGGCGCGTAGGCGTTTCTCGGCGCCTGCGCGAGCTTCGGCGACGCGATGACTGGGGACACGCAGGACCTCGGCAGTCTCGGCATCGGCTAGGCAATCGGTATAGCGAAGCGACAGCAGCAGGCGATCCTGGATCGGCAGCTCATCCAGAAGGCGAGTGAGGGAACAGACTACTTCGTGAGGGGCGCCCGAGCAGCAGCTTACAAGGTAAGGGGCTTCCGCATCACGGTCATGGGAATCCAGCACGGTATCCTCCATACGACGACGATGCGATTGTCGCACCGAACGCGGTAGGAGTCCGTAAAACTGGCGTGAAGGACGCGTATGGCAGACGTGAATCTTCCGCCACCGAACGGATAGCCCTCAGGTGACGGGGGCGACACGGCTCAGGGAGGTCACAGGGCGTACTGACATCGCCAGCCCCAGGGGATGCCTGGCCTGGGGCCGCTAGGCCAGCGGGCACAGTGAGACGAGATGTGGACTGAGAATGCCCCCAACCGAATTCGAATCGGTGTTGCCGCCTTGAAAGGGCGGTGTCCTAGGCCTCTAGACGATGGGGGCAAACACTACGCCTAAGTTTAGCGTCCTCAGGGCCTGCGGGCAAGCGCAGCCGCAGTCTGGGAGACCTTTGCTCCCTGACGCCGGCCGGTGCTAGGCTGTGGTGTCTGGCCCGGCAGCGGGGTCATGTGCCAAGTGGGGGTGTTGGTGGAGCGATCGAACGTATTGGAGGGCCTGAACGAGCAGCAGCTAGCGGCAGTGACCTGTGCGTTGGGAACCACCCTGGTGCTCGCCGGTCCGGGGAGCGGCAAGACGCGCGTTCTGACGCACCGCATCGCCTGCCTCGTCGAGCTGCACCGGGTCGAGCCCCGCTCTATCCTGGCGGTAACCTTCACCAACAAGGCCGCCCGCGAGATGCGATCCCGGCTGGATTCACTTCTGGGGCCGGCGGCGGCAGATGTCACTCTGGGCACTTTCCACTCTGTCTGCGCTCGCATTCTGCGCCGCGAGGCGGACCACTTTGGGCTGGATCGCGGCTTCACCATCTACGACCGGGACGACCAGATCGCCCTTATCAAGCGAGTCCTCAAGCACCTGGATGTCGACGACAAGCGATACCGACCGGCCGCCGTGCTAGCGGCCATCTCCCGCGCTAAGAACGACATGATCGGGCCGGCTGACTACCGCCCTCCGACCTACTGGCACGAGGTGGTGGCCCGCATTTACGAGTCGTACCAGGCGGCACTGGAGGCCAACCAGGCGCTGGACTTCGATGACCTCCTCCTGGCCGCGGTCAGGGGCCTGGAGAGCGAGCCTCAAGTTCTGGCTCGCTATCGGCGACGCTATCGTCACATCCTGGTGGACGAGTTCCAGGACACGAACCTTCCCCAGTACCGGCTGGTTCGACTCCTGTGCGATGCAGGGACCGACCTGTTTCTAGTTGGCGACGAGGACCAGTCCATCTACGGGTGGCGCGGGGCTGACTACCGCAATCTGGCCCGGGTGCGCGAGGATTTCCCGTCTGTCAGGACGCTGCTGCTCGAACGGAACTACCGCTCCAGCCAGACTATTCTGGATGCGGCAAAGGCGGTGATAGCGCGGAACCTGAAGCGAGTGCACAAAGACCTGGAGGCGGCCAACGGAGGGGGCGAGCCCGTCACGGTCTATCGAGCCGGCGGGCCAGACGAGGAAGCGGAGTACGTGGTGGCGGAGATCGAGCGGCTCATTGCTGGCTGTGGCTATCGCCCCAGAGACTTCGCAGTCATGTATCGCATGAACGCTCAGTCGCGGGCGCTCGAGGAAGCCTTCATGCGGCATCGGATGCCCTACCGGCTGGTAGGAGGCACTCGCTTCTATCAGAGGCGCGAGATCAAGGACGTCTTGGCCTACCTGCGGCTGGTGACGGCCCCTAACGACTGGGTGGCGTTCGACCGAGTGATCAACGTGCCGCCCCGGGGCCTGGGACCCGTCAGCCTGGGCCATTTCCGAGACTTCGCTTCGGGGCTGGATGCGGGTCCGTACGATGCCCTGACCCACGTGAGAGAGGCGGAAGGAGAGCGCACCCTGGCCTTGACGGGCCGCGCCCTACAGGCTTTGCTGGAGTTCGGAGAGGCGTGGGACACTTTGCTCTCTACCAGTGAGACGGCGACGGTGGCCGAGATGATAGATGCGGCTCTGCTCTACTTCGGCTACGGCAGCTACCTCAGGAGTTCGGGCCCGGATGCACAGGAGAAGTGGGAGAACGTCGGGGAGCTGCGCGCGGTGGCGGAGGAGCATTTTGGGCCCGGCAGGGAGGAACTGGCTAGGTTCCTAGACGAAGTGGCTTTGGTAGCGGATGTGGACGAGCTGGAGGACCAGACCGAGGCCCCCGTTCTGATGACGCTGCACACGGCCAAGGGCCTTGAGTTCCCGGTGGTGTTCATCGTGGGTATGCAGGAAGGGGTCCTTCCCCACAGCCGCGCCCTGGAGGAACCCGAGGGACTGGAGGAAGAGCGACGTCTCTGTTACGTGGGCATGACAAGGGCGATGCGGCGGCTCTACCTCCTGCACTCGGCTTCTACCCGCCTGTACGGTCAGGCAGAAGCGAGCATCCCCTCTCGCTTCCTGAAGGAGATTCCGGCCGCAGTGGTGGCCGACAGCGCTGTTGGGCCCGAGCCACGGACCCCGGCGGCGGCACAGGAGACGACTGAGTACCATCCGGGTGAGATCGTGCACCACCCCAAATTCGGGCGGGGAGTTGTGGTTGAGTACCGCAGCCTCAAGGACGACGCCGAGGTCTCGGTTGCCTTCGAGGGCCAGGGCGTGAAGCGGCTGCTGGTCAGCCTGGCTTCCCTCACTAAGGGCTAGGTGACAGCCTAGGATCGGGGGGACGCATCGCGGCCAGCGCCGCCGCTCAGGCTTTTCGCTGCGCCAAGACGAGGGGAGAGCAGGCTCTGACTGTGTGCCAGGAACACCTGCCGTCGACGAGTGTGCGCGCTTCTGGGCGCGGTCTCCAGGTGCCTACCGCGCCGGGGAGCGGCCACTCCTCAGGCAGGACTTGATCGCTGCCACCTTGCCCTTGCAGCCAGCCCGAGAGCCTGCCCGGAGAGCTTGGGGCGAAGCCACCTACGGCGATCCACCCCCCGTGCTACTGCCGCGTCAGCACAGGCGTCCTCTCGATCCTGCGCCTGCCGGTTAGTTGCACACCCAGGGTGGGCGTGCTACTCTCTTGCCGTCGTGAGTGTCATCGGCCACTCAACGAGGGAGGCCGCGGCTGAGGCAGCCGGGGGCCTCCCTTTCTCTTTGTGCCGCGCAGTCACCGTACACTACCTAGCAGGAGGGCTTCAGGATGGACATCGTGCTTGACGAGAATAGGCGCCGGGTACTGGAGCAGGCTGAGGAGACGCAAACGGACTTCGTCCACCTCCAGTTCACCGACCTCATGGGGATCGTGAAGGCGGTGACCATCCCGGTGGGGCGGCTTAGCGGCGCGCTGCAGAACGGGGTGTGGTTCGATGGTTCCTCGATCGAGGGATTCGCTCGCATCGCCGAGAGCGACATGTACCTCGTTCCGGATCCGGCCACTTTCAGCCCCGTGCCTTGGTCGCAGTTGGAGGGAACCAGGACTGCCCGCATGATCTGCGACGTCTACGCTCCCAACGGCGAGCCCTTCCGCGGAGACCCCCGGTACATCCTGAAGAGGGTGCTGGCCAGAGCGGAAGCCAAGGGCTACCGGTACAACACCGGGCCTGAGCTGGAGTTCTTCCTCTTTCCCCTCGACAGCCATGGACAAGTGGTGTTGGAGCCGCACGATCGGGGCGGATACTTCGACCTGAGCACGGATCAGGCGGTACACGTCCGCAAGGACATGGTCAACGCGTTGCAGCAGTTCGGCATAGAAGTCGAGGCCAGCCACCACGAGGTGGCCACCGGCCAGCACGAGATAGACTTTAGGTACGCCGACGCTCTGCACTCGGCCGACAACGCTGTCACGTTCAAGTACACGCTCAAGTCGGTGGCCAAGAAGAATGGTCTCCACGCGACGTTCATGCCTAAGCCTGTGTTCGGCGTCAATGGCTCGGGCATGCACACTCACCAGAGCCTCATGCGCCTGGGCGATGGCACCAACGCTTTCACCGATGACGAATCGGAGTACGGTCTGTCGGACGTGGCCCTCTCGTTCGTCGCCGGGCAGCTCGCACACGCCCGGGCTCTCTGTCTGGTGATTGCCCCCCTAGTGAACAGCTACAAGCGGCTGGTGCCGGGCTACGAGGCGCCGGTGTACGTCTCTTGGGGCCGGGTGAACCGATCGGCTCTGATCCGGGTGCCGCGGGTGTCGAAGGGCAATCCCCAGGCGACGCGCGTCGAGCTACGTTGCCCCGATCCGAGCTGCAATCCGTATCTGGCCTTCGCTGTCGCGCTGGCCGCGGGGCTGGACGGTATGGAGAAGGGCATGGAGCCGCCTCCGCCCATCGAGGAGGACATCTACCACCTGGATAAGGCAGTGCTGGCGGCGCGGCACGTGGATACCCTTCCGGGCTCGCTGGCCGAGGCGATCGAGGCAGCTGAGGCTGACCCGATCATCGAGGAGGCGCTGGGGAGCCACACCTTTGGCCGCCTGGTCGAAGCCAAGCGGCAGGAGTGGGACGACTATCGCACGCGAGTGTACTCCTGGGAGATCGAGCGTTACCTGGCCAACTACTGAGTGGTGGCTGACATGTGAGGCGTGACGCGTGACACGTGAGGGGCAACGCGGGGCGGCTGCACCTCCCGCCGCCGCCCCGCGTCGCCTATCGTGCTTCGCGCATCACGTGTCAGGCTTCACGCCTCACCAAGTGAGACTCACCGTCGTGGGTGGGGTGGCCTATTGACGTAGTGACGTGGTTCGTGCCCCTGCAAGACGGCCACCACGTCCTTGGCTACCAGGGACATCCCGATCAGCGCCTCCTTTGTGGAGGTAGCTGCGTGAGGGGTGAGCAGGACGTTGTCGAACTTCAGCAGAGGGTTATCTGCGGGGACGGGCTCCTCTTCGAAGACATCCAGTCCTGCCCCGGCGATCCACCCTTCCTCCAGGGCGCGCACCAAGGCAGCCTGCTCCACTACCTTGCCGCGCGAGGCGTTGATGAGGAAGGCGGTTGACCTCATGTGCCGGATAGTCTCGCGGTTGATGAGGTAATGCGTCTCGGGGAGGTAAGGGGTGTGCAGGGTAACCACATCGCTTGCCTCGAGAAGAGGGATGAGATCCAGCCGCCTCGCACTTAGCTCCATCTCGGCTCGCGGCGAGGGTACGACGTCGCAATAGACGATCTCCATGCCAAAGCCCAGCCGGCAGATCTGCGCGGTCCGGTAGCCGATGCGCCCCATGCCCACCACTCCCAGGGTCTTGCCCGGCAACTCGAAGCCAGAGAGCTGCTCGCGGAAGAACCAGTCCCCCGCGCGGACCGCGCGATCGGATTCGCGGAAGCGGCGGATCAAGGCAATCATCATACCTACCACGTGCTCCGCCACCGGCTGGGTGACGGCGTCGGGGGTGTTTACCACCCAGATTCCTCTCTCGGTGGCGGCGTCAATGTCGACGTTGTCCACTCCCACGCCATGCCGGCCCACGACCTTGAGGCGAGGAGCGGCGTCCATCACCTCGGGCCCCACCCGGCCCAGGGCGCGGATGATGATCCCCTCCGCGTCGCGGACCTGCGAGAGAACGGCGTCCAGGTCGGTGCCACTGGCCAGGCGGGGCTGGGCCATCTGGCGCAGAACTTTCATGCCCTCTTCGTGGATGGGCTCGTAGAGCAGCACTATCGGTTGAGGCACTCCAGCAACCTCCTCAGATGTCATGACAGGTGCGCCCCGGCGGCCGCGAGCAACCGACTGCCGTTCTGGCTCATGATGCGTTCCAGGTCATCGTCCTCCAGCCCGGATAAAGCCACCTTGCCTAGGCCGTATCGAGGGTCTATGAAGGGCATGTCGCTTCCGTAGACCACCTTCTCCGGCCCCACTTCCGCTACCATCCGCCTCACCCAGGCGCCGGTGACGTAGGACCCGGTGGTGTCCAGGTAGAGGTTGGGATGCGATCGGGCGAGGGAGATGAACTCGGGGAATCCCGCCGGGACTCCGCCGGAGTGCCCCATGAGAACGGGCACAGAGGGGAACTCTCTGGCCAGCGCGCTCAGCATGTCGGGGGTGCAGTACTGGTCGCCCTTCCAGGTATGAGTGAGGATGAAGGTGTTGCGCTCGCGGGCGATCTCCCACGCCACCTGGTAGCCCGGGTCAGTGGCCCGATAGTTGTGCATGCTCGGGTGCAGCTTGATCGCCACCAGCCCGGCATCCAGAGCGCGATTGAGCTCGTCCCGAACGGTGTCGGGCTCGTGGGGGTAGGGGACAGCGTAGCCGAAGAAGCGGCCCGGGTAGCGGCGCACCAAATCGAGGGCCAGGTCGTTGCCCTCGGTCCTGGACGGCCCGATGGACAGATGCGGGGCTACCACCAGTGCTTCTACCCCCATGCGGTCCATAAGGCGCACCATGCTGTCGGCGTCGCTGCCCAGGATGGCGAAGTTGTGGTGGGGGCCGGCGTGGGCGTGCAGGTCTACCACTCGGCACAGGTCATTGAGCGGTAAGCCATGGCGAACGGCCTCGGCGATAGCGTAGCTTGCCATGGTGGCCTCCTCACGCGGCCTGGGGAAGCCGGACGCCTGCCAGCAGGCGCCTGGCGTTACCGGAGGCGATCAGTTCCTTGTCGCTGTCGGAGATGGTGCTGTACATAAGACGAGCGAGCGAGCCAGCGCCGTCTACCAATGGGGTGCCGGTGCCGAAAAGCAGGCGCTCAGGACCTACCGTAGTAGTGATGTGCTCGATCGCCAGGTTGTCAGCCAGATAGGCGATGTCCACGTAAAGGTTAGGGTAGGTCTGGAGCAGGGGCATCAGGTAGCGCAGGATGCGGTAGCCTCCCCGAGCGACCACCAGAGGAAGACCGGGCCAGCCCACCAGCACCTCCTGGATCGCTTCCCAGGAGGTCTCCTGCAGTTGGAGCAGGACGGGAACGCTTGCCCCTGCCAGTGCATCCAGCAGGTCACCGGCGAACGGGCGGCTGAGGCTGAAACGCTGCGCCTGAGGATAGAGGCAGACTGCGCCGGCGCGGCTGTCTCCCAGGTGGGCCAGAAAGCGGTCCAGGCCGCCCACGTCCTCGGGAAGAGGCGCGGCGGCCAGGCACGGGCGGAGCTCCGGATGGCCCTCGAGGGCTCGCAGCAGCGCCTGGTTGCCCTCGATGGGGTCGTACCACCAGCCCCAGGTGTGGCGGACGAGGGCCCCGCGCACGCCGATCCGGTCGAGTTCCTGGCGGAGCGTTTCCACATCCGGGGTCAGCGAAGCTTCGGTCGGCCATCGGCCCAGGAAGCAGTTCACGTCGAACAGGTCCATTGGCATTCGCCTCCTAGCCGCAGCAGCCCGGCGAGATCGGTGGTCTCGAGAGCGGGGCTGCCTGCTATGGTTGTACCAGCATCAGGGGGACGGGCACGAAGAGCAGGGCAGCCAGCAGCAGTCCGAGGACGGCCAGCAGTCGTTCCCGCCAGTTCAGAGGTGTCACGTCATCTAGTACCAGGTGCCGGCGCGAGCCTAGAAGGAGGATGAGCACTGCCCAAGCGTACCAGCCCGGCCAGGCGAGACCTAGCAGGAACATGCCGGCGGCGATGGTCACGGTCAGTATCTGGGCGGTACGCCCCAGCAGAGCGTACGCCACATGACCCCCATCGAGCTGGGCGGCGGGGATCAGGTTGAGCCCCGTCACCAGCAGCCCCGCCCAACCGGCGAAGGCCACGGGGCTCAAGTCCACGTCCAACCCTGCGCCTGGCAACCAGCGGCCCAGGATGACGCGCTTGAGCACAAGATAGAAGACGGAGTTGCCTTCCTGCAGGAAAGCCTGGCCTTCCGGCAGCGGACCCACTGTGGAGGTCTTGAGCCCGTAGATCAGTACCACTATGGCGACCACCAGCCCGCTGAGTGGGCCCGCCAGGCCGATGCGGAGCAGCTGACTGCGGCTGCGCGGGGGAGAGCGCATGTTGATGAAGGCCCCCATGGTACCCAGGGGGCCCAGAGGCATGGGAATGAAGTAGGGCAGCGAGACCTGGACTCCGCCCCGACGGGCGACCAGGTAGTGGCCCATCTCGTGGGTGCCCAGAATGGCCAGGAGAGACACAGCGAAGGGCAGGCCGCTCAAGGGGCGGCGCAGGACGCTCTCCAGGTCGGGCTGAGTCATGGTGCCGCCCACCAGGAGCACGCTGGCGAGGGTCGCCAGCAGAAGGGCTAGAGCCAACCGAGGACGGGTACGGTGTTGGGGGGGAGAGTGCGGGATGGCGGCTAGGATGTCGGTGCCGCGCTGGCGATCCAGAGTAGTCAAGTAGCCTCGGGAACGAAAGCGCTCTCCGACGGCCTCGATGGCTTCCGCCGGGTCGGCCAGGAGCCGGCCGCGGAAAATCACCGCGCCGGGTGGCTGCTCCAGCTGAATGGAATCGTCCACCGCCATGACTTCGTCCACGATGGCCCGCAGACGCTCGATATCGGCAAGGCTCAAAGGCGGTTCGCCTCCCTCCAGGTGGCGTACTCGGCTCCTTGACCGGGCTGTGGCTCCCCCCTAGAATGCGGCACTGACCGAGGACGCGACTGCATGACGCCACCCTGTCTCAAACTGGTTGCAGTGCGGGACGCCTTTCGCAGCAACGCTCGCTGGCCTTCGTGCCACTGCGCCACGGTATCGGCGCTGGGGGATGGCCGGCTCGGCGCCGCCTGGTATGCCGGAAGCTACGAGACGGCTCCCGACCAGGCCATCCTCTACTCGCGCTTCGACTGCCAGGCCCTGATCTGGGATCCTCCCACGGTGCTAGTGGATACGCCCGGCAAGGCCGATGGCAATCCCGTATTGTGGCGGGCGAAATCGGGCACCACCTGGTTATTCTACGTGACCATTGTCGGCCATTGGTGGCACGAATGCAAGGTGTTCGCCGCTGCCTCGCCCGACGGGGTACGCTGGGACGCCCCTTCGGCTATTCGCGAGGAGTGGGGCTGGATGACCAGAGCTCGTCCGCTGGAGCTCGATGGGGGCCCGGTCCTCCTGCCGCTGTACGATGAGAGGGACTGGAGCGCCCACGTCGCCACGTGGAGAGACGGTCGGCTGGGGGCGCGTTGGGGCCACCTCACCACGTCGCAGGGGGTCATACAGCCCTCACTGGTGCCTCTGGGTGACGGCCGGGTGGGTATGTACCTGCGCACCGGAGGCCGCGGCGGAAGCATTTGGTACAGCCAATCTGAGGACGGCGGCAGGACTTGGGCTTACCCGGAGCCGACGCCTCTGCCGAATCCGAACAGCGGCATTGACGCCTTGAGGCTGCACGACGGTCGCCTAGTACTGGCCTACAACGAATCCCGCTCGCGGCGCACACCTCTGGCTCTGGCCGTCAGCCGGGACGAGGGACGGACTTGGCAACGAGAGGCGATAGTGGCGTCCGGTCCGGGTGAGTTCAGCTACCCGGTGCTCTTGGAGGGGCCGGACGAGCGGCTTCACCTGCTGTACACTCATCGCCGAAGGGCGATCCGGCACTGCATCTACGAGACGCGTTCGCGCTGAGTGCGGCGGAGATGCCTCTCCATCCAGTTGGCCGAGGTGATCGGACGTGGGGTCGCCTTTGGTGTCGCCCGCGGTGATAGGAGCGATAGCAGTCGTGCTACTTGTGAGAAGGGCCGTGTGCGTCGTCAGGGCTCCGGGAGCGAGGGAATCTCTTCTCTGGGTCCTGACTCTCCACTTGCGGCTAAGGTAGCCGGCCCGGGCCTGGCAGGCCGCTTCGGGATGCCGAGCGCTGAGTCATTTCTACGGAGGTGAGCACCGATGCCGTTCACGTACAACCCGTCTGCCTTCCTGGCCTTCCGCGACGCCGAGGCCTGCGCCAAGGCCCGTGCCATCAAGAAGGAGGACATCACTAAGCACAGCAACCCCGACTTCCGCATCCGTGTGATCGAAGACTCGGCCGAGTTCTATGCCGCCTTCGCCCTGGACATTGTGCAGCGAATCGCTCAGTCTGCCGAGGAAGGCCGCAACCTGGTCATGATCCTTCCAGTGGGGCCGGTGCCTCAGTACACCATAGCCACGGAGATGATCAACCGGCTGCGCATAAGCTGTCGGCACGTCCACACCTTCAACATGGATGAGTACGCCGATGACGAGGGCCGAACCGCCCCACCGGACTGGCCTGGCTCTTTCGCCACCGCCATGTGGGAGAGCTTCTTTGGCCGCATAGACCCAGAGCTGCGCATGCTGGAGGCGAACATCCATTTCCCCAATAGCGATAACATCGGGGACTACGGCAAGATGATCGAGGACGCGGGCGGCCCGGACGTCTGCTACGGGGGGATCGGCTGGTCCGGCCACATCGCTTTCTGGGAACCCCACCTGGCCGATGATTTCGGAGGGGACTTCGAGGCCTGGAAGCAGGCCGGGCCGCGGATCGTGGAGCTGCACCCGATCACCATCATGCAGAACGCCTTGCACTCGTTCAACAGCGACTGGTCCTGGGTACCGCCCAAAGCGGCCACCATCGGCCCAGCTCAGATACTGGGGGCGCGGGACCGCAGCTTCTGGCTGGATGGGATGTGCGGGCCGCCAGGGAGCATGAGCTGGCAGAGGTTCATCGCCCGGCTGGTAGCGCACGGCCCGGTGACGCCATACGTACCAGGCTCGGTACTGCAGACGGTGCCCGGTACCTACACCATCCTTGGGGGCGTGGCGGAGAACGTCGAGATCAGCATGCGCTAACGCGTACCTCGAAGCTCGAGGCTTACAGAGACGGGGAAGGGGGATCCCCCTTCCCCGTCTGACGTGCTCGAAGGAGCAAGCCTACTTCAGGTAGGCTCCTTCGACCTTGCGCAAGGCGGCGGCGATGTCCTCGGACTCCTTCTCCCCATAGCACTCGTGGACGGCAAGAGTCATGTGGTTCTCTCGGGCTAGGTGGGCGTTCGGGAGCTTGCCCTCGTAGCTAACCTCGCGGCCGTAGTAAGGGCAGACCCAGGGGCAGCGAGACTCCCCGTAGGTAGCCCGGTGTTGCATCCAGTAGGTATCGGGCATGACCCAGGCGTAGGAGGCGGACACCGGCAGGCCCTCCGCCCGCAGAGCGGCGGCCACGTCGGCCTTGGGCACGCGCAGCCGCTCGGGGTACACCCGCAGGAACAGGAACCAGTACGACGGGTTCACATCCTTGATTACCTTGCCCAGGCGGATGGCCTGGAGACCGTCCGTGCGTTCGCGGATCATCTCCACGGCCCGGCGACGGCGATTCACGATCTCGGGCAGCTTCTCCAGCTGGACCCGCCCGATGGCTCCCTGGAGTTCGGTCATGCGGTAGTTCATGCCCAGGAATAGGTTCGACGTCTCGTCGCTGTTGAAGGGCTTGCCCCGGTCGGCGAAACGCTTGGCGTTCCAGTACAGCTCCTCGTCATTGGTTAGCACCATGCCGCCCTGACCACCGGCGGTGCTGTGCTTGCCGCTCATCAGGCTGAAGGCGGCCAGGTGCCCGATGGAACCCACCTTGCGGCCCTTGTACTCGGCGTCATGAGCCTGAGCGCAGTCCTCGATGACGTAGAGGTTGTGGCGCGCTGCCAGCTCCATGATGGGGTCTATGTCGGCGGGTTGACCGGCGAGATGGCACACGATGATGGCCCGAGTCCGGTCGGTGATTCGCTCCGCCACCGACTGGGGATCCATGTTCACCGTCTCCGGGTCCACATCGGCGAAGATGGGAATGCAGTTGGACCAGATGATGGGCATGACCGCGCCCGGGTCGGTGATGGGAGCGGAGATGACCTCCGAGCCGATGTCGAGCCGCAGAGCGCCCAAAGCGCTGTGGATGGCAGCAGTGCCACTGCTAGTCGCCGTCCCGAAGCGAGTGCCCACATGGGCGGCGAACTCCTGCTCGTAGGCGTCTACCTCGGTGCCGCCGTAGCGGTCGAATGCTCCCCCCTGGTCGGCGACTCGGCGCAGGAGAGCCAGGACTGCTTCTATCTCCCGCTCGTCTATCTGGATGCGTGTGGGGAAAGGCTCCTGCCTCACCGGCGACCCACCCTCGATGGCTAGCTTGTCGGACATGCGAAACGCCTCCTGGTGGCCCTTGCGGGGACTGTGCGGCCAACGCCGCCGCTGACCCGGCGCGCGCGTCCAGATGGCAGCGGGCGGCGGTGCTGGCCGGAAGTGCCTTGCTGCACGAGACGTTGACTAGTCTAGGGCAATCTAGGACAATTGGCCATCTCACGAGGGGCGGAGGCAGTGGGCGCAACCACTCCAGCGCCCGGCAGGGGCGGTCTCGCGCGGGTGGTGGCTGCCTCGGTGTTGGCGAACCTGGCGGTCATAGGGTTGGTGGTCGTGGCCCTGCGCTGGCCGGACCCGCAGCCCATCACGCTGGCCACGGCGGCCACTGCCAGAGCTCTCGGAGGGCGAGAGGTTACCGTCTGCGTTAGTGGCGCGGTCAGGTACCCCGGCATATACCGCCTGCCAGCGGACGCTACCGTGGCCGACGCCGTGGCGGCTGCAGGGGGGCCCTTGGCCGGGGCGGCTGCCGATGCGATCGATGCCATGCTTCCGTTGGGCGAGGGGACGGTGGTCCACGTGCCCGGCGAGCAGCCGAGCCGGGCCCTGGCCCCACTCGACATAAACCAGGCCGGAGTGGTGGAGCTGGAAATGCTGCCGGGGATCGGGCCGGTCCTGGCGGGGCGCATCGTCGAGTATCGCGAGAGCCGGGGGCCATTCAGCACCATCGAGGAGCTGATGAACGTGCAGGGGATCGGGGAGAAGACTCTCGATGGCCTACGAGGGCTGGTGACGGTGCGCTAGAAGCGCATTCGAGCGCCTTGAACACCAAGGACAATAGAGGACAACGAACATGGAGCTGTTTCTGGACACGGCCAAGGTGGAGGAGATCCGCCGAGCCAAGGAATGGGGGATCCTGGACGGAGTGACCACGAACCCGTCTCACATTGCGGCCACCGGCCGCCGCTTTCGGGAAGTGGTGGAGGAGATCTGCCAGTTGGTTGACGGCCCCGTCAGCGTGGAGGTAGTGGCTACCGAAGCCGACGGCATGGTGGCGGAAGCGCAGGACATCGCCTCCATCGGCCCCAATGTAGTGGTGAAGATACCGACCATCGAGGAGGGGATCAAGGCCACATGGCGGCTGTCGCGTATGGGCATTCGCACCAACCTCACCCTGGTGTTCAACGCCGCTCAGGCCCTCCTGGCGGCCAAGGCCGGAGCTACCTACGTCAGCCCCTTCGTTGGTCGGCTGGATGGCATTGGCCATTCCGGCATGGAGATCGTCCGTCAGATCCAGACCATCTACGGGCACTATGGTTACGGAACCAAGGTGATCGTGGCCGCGGTCCGGCATCCGATGCACATCCTGGAGGCGGCGTTGGCGGGTGCCGAGGTGGTAACCTCCCGCCTGGATGTGGTGGAGCAGTTGTTCCGCCACCCCATGACCGATGTGGGACTGGAGCAGTTCCTGGCCGACTGGGCCCGGGTGCCCCAGTGAGTCGGTCGGGAGGCCGGGCTGTGCTGGACCCGCGCGCGCACCTGGAGCACACTCTTCTTGGAGCCAATGCCACCATCGGCGAGGTGGAGCGAACGTGCACCGAGGCCCTGTCGCTCAGCCTCTTCGCCGTCTGCGTGGCGCCGTGCTGGGTGGCGGACGCAGTCCGGATTCTTAGTGGTAGCGATGTGAAGGTGGTCACCGTGGCCGGCTTTCCTTTCGGCACCGCCACCACGGCCACCAAGGTGGCAGAGGCCAGCGAGTCCCTGTCGCTGAGGGCCAGCGAGGTGGACATGGTGCTGAACCTGGGCCTGTTCCTGTCCGGCAGAGAGGGGCGGGCGGCGGAAGACATGGAGGCGGTGGCGGAGGCGTGTCACCGGGCGGGTGGCCGGCTCAAGGTCATCCTGGAGACGGGATACCTTACGGACGAGCAGAAGCGGCGGGCTTGTGCCCTGGCGGTAGAGGCGGGGGCCGACTTCGTCAAGACCAGCACTGGGTTCGGCCCTGGCGGAGCCACGGTTGAGGACGTGGCCCTGCTGCGGCAATCAGTGCCTGCCACAGTGGGGGTGAAGGCCGCCGGGGGCATACGTGATCTCAAGACCGCTCTGGCCATGATCGCCGCCGGAGCGAGCCGGATCGGTACCAGCGCCGGAGCCGCCATCGCACGGGAGGCGGTCGGCATCTTGGGAGGAGAGACCAGTGAGTGAGGTACAATACTCTCAAGCCGGGCCTATCGGCAGGCGCATGTTCGGGCAGCTTCGCCTTTTCGAGCCGGCTCAGGGACAGACCGTTCTCGAGCCTACGGGGAGCGGCAAAGGCTACTGGGTAGGGGCTCCTGGCGCTCTGTATGACGATGAGGCGGACCGGTTCTACCTGTACTATCGGGTGCGCGAGCCCAGGCCGGTGCGGGGGAAGGAGTGCCACGTTGCCTCCAGCGCTGACGGCGTGTGTTTCCAGCCTGTGTGGACGGCCACGCAGCAGGACCTGGGGACAACCTCCATGGAACGCTCCAGCCTCTTCCGCACGCCGGAGGGCCGCTGGCGTCTGTACCTGTCGTATGTGGGCGAGGACGCCCAGTGGCGCATTGATTACATCGAGGCGGATCGACCGGAGCGCTTCGACGTCCGCGCCCGGCGGCCCGTCTTCAGGGCCGCCGACGTAGACGCCGAGGGAGTCAAGGACCCCTGGGTGGCGAGGATTGGTCCCCTCTACTACATGCTGGTCAGCTACGCCCCCAGGCCCGAGCGGCTGAGTACGCAGGAGAAGGGAACGCTGCACGCCACCGGAGACGTGTACAACACCGGCCTCACTAAGTCGAGCACCGGCTTGGCGATCAGCGAGGACGGGGTCCGCTGGCAGTGGCTCGGTGAGGTCTTCCCTCCCTCGGAGACGGGGTGGGACTCGTGGTGTGCCCGGCTGGGCAGCTTGGTGTACGTCCCGCCGGTCTACCTGGGCTTCTACGATGGCGCCGCTGGGGTGGAGGAGAACTACGAGGAACGGTGCGGCCTGGCGGTCTCGACGGACCTGTGGCACTTCCGGCGGGTGACCGTCGCCGGTCCGGCGCTGACCTCTCCTCATGCTTCGGGCTGTGTCCGCTATGTGGACGGGCTGTACGCCCGAGGAGCCTACTGGTTCTACTACGAGTTCGCTCGCCCCGACGGGTCACACGAGCTTCGGGTCAGCCGGGTGGTGCCCAAGTGAGCGTGCGCGTAGGTGTCGTCGGGGCGGGACGTATGGGGCAGGAGCATCTGCGTCGCCTCTCGAACCTCGAGGTAGCCGAGGTCGTGGCCGTGGCCGACACTAACGGTGACCTGGCGCGGGCCCAGGCGGACCGTTACGGGGCACGGGCGTACGATGATGCCGCCCGGATGTTGGCCCAGGAGGATCTGCAGGCGGTGGTGATCGCCACTCCCGGACGGCTACATCGCGAGCATGTGGACATGGCAGCCGAGGCCGGCCTTCACATATTGCTCGAGAAGCCGGTGGCCATCTCGATGGAGGACGCTCTCGCCATCCGAGATACGGTGCGCCGGTCAGGCGTGATCACCGCGGTAGGTTATCAGTGGCGCAACCTGGACACCATGGGAGAGGTTCGCGAGGTGCTTCGGGATCAGAGCATCACTATGGCCAACGGCACCTGGTACTGGACCACCCCTCTGGTGAGCTGGATAGCGGATAAGGATCAGGGCGGAGGCCAGTTGGTGGACCAGGTGACTCACCTGTTCGACCTGATGCGCTACCTGGTAGGCGAGATCGCCACTGTGTACGCCCGCTACTCCACCCGAGCGCGGGCCGGGCAGCCTGGGTTCAACAACTGGGACGCCTCGGCGGTAGCTTACGAGTTCGAAAGCGGGGCCGTGGGCGTAGTGCAAGCGACCTATGCGCTCTTCACCGACTGTCCGGTCCCGGTTACCCTGGACGTCGTCGCCCGGGACCTGCTGGTGCGCGTGACGTCGGCTCAGGTCGAGGTGCATCGGCCTCGACAGACCCGCATAGCGCGAGCAGGCCCCGGCTGGGGGTTGAGCTTGGACCGTGACTTCATCGACGCGGTTCAGACCGGAGACAGAAGCAGAGTGCTGTGCGATGTGGAGGAGGCGGTCAGGTCGCTGGCCGTGTCTCTGGCGGCGAACCAGAGCGCTGAGGTCGGTCTGCCGGTCCGGGTGCGGGACTTGCTGGCGTGACGTGGTCGTGACGAAGGGGGAGAGGAGCTTGACGCAGTCTCGACCGGGGGGCCCGGAAGGGAACGGGAGAACCCGTTCGGGCAAGGCGGGGTTCATCCGCGAGTACAACCGCTGGCTGGTGGCGAACTTGCTGCGGCGGGAGGGGCCGCTCTCCCGGGCTGACCTCGCCAGCCGACTGGGGCTGTCGGCCCCCGCGGTGTCGCGCATCGTGGAGGGGCTCATTCGCCAGGGTTACGTGGAGGAGACCGGACTGGCCCACACCGCCGTAGGGAGGCGACCCCGGATGCTGGGGATCCGGGCAGAGGCAGGCAGCGTGGTCGCGGTGGATCTGCGCCGGGTGGATCGGGTGGAGGTGGGCCTCGTTGATCTCCAGGGCTGCTTGGTCGGAAGCCGAGAGCGGCGGCTGGAGTCGCTGGAGCCGGCCGCGGTGGTGGCCGAGATAGGCCGGCTGGCGCGCGAAGTGGTGAGCGAGTGGGGCGGTTCTCGTCCTCGGCCGATGGCAGTGGGACTGGCCTGCCCCGGCGTTATCGACTTTGAGAGGGGCACGGTGGAGTACTCAGCCCATTTGCTCTGGCGCGATGTGCCCATCCGCAGCATGCTGAGCGAGGAGCTCGGGTTACCCACCGTAGTGGACACCGACTGCAACGCGCCCGCCCTGGCAGAGTCGTGGCTGGGGGCAGGTGCCACCGTTGACCACCTGGTCTACCTGGCTCTCGGCCCGGGCTTGGGCGTGGGCATAGTGGTGGGAGGCTCGGTGTACCGGGGGGCCTCAGGAGCTGCCGGGGAGCTGGGTCACACGGTCGTGCAGGTCGAGGGCGGGCGCCGGTGCCGGTGTGGCAACTGGGGCTGTGCCGAGACGTTCCTCTCGGACGAAGCCATCGTGCAGTCGGCGCGCGATGCGGGAGTGGACGTTGGGGCCCCGTCGGAAGGTGATGGGCCGGCGGCGGTAGCCCGGGTGTTCGCCGCGGCCAGGGACGGGGACGAGGCCGCGAGGCTGGTGGTAGAGCGAGTCTCCCGCGCCCTGGAGGTTCTGGTCCTCAACATCCTAAACCTGCTCAACCCGCAGCTTCTGGTGGTGGATGCCCAGCGGGGAGCGGAGGAGGAGCTTCTGGCTGTGGCCAGAAGGGCGGCCGAGCACTGTGCGCTTCCGCTGGTGGGGCGGGCGGCCCGCATCGAGACCCCTACGCTGGGCGACAAGACGGTGCTGGTGGGGGCGGCCATGCTGGTACTGGAGCGGTTCTGGCAGGCCCCCGTCTTCGACATTGAGGTGAACTACCGCGGCCTGGCGGGGACCCGGAGCATAGGCCGCGAACCGGGGGCGGTTTGACACGGTTTGTGCGTCAGACTACAATGCGGAGCGCGCATGAGCCCTGGGCATGGTAGTGCCCGCGCTGGATGACTTCGCTTGGAGGGTAAGAGATGGCCGAAGGTGCCGTGTGGATGAAGAGACGTGCGACAATAGACTCGATGGACGTGGAGCTGGGCAAGCGCACGAGGCTGCATCGCCTTCTTTACGGCAGCGGGCTCGGCAACGGCACGCTCCTGCTGCTTCCCATAGATCAGGGGCTGGAGCACGGTCCGGTGGATTTCTTCTCCAATCCTGATGCCGCCAATCCCGAGTACCAGGCCAGGTTGGCCCTTGAGGGCAACTACAACGGTATCGTGTATCACATTGGCCTGGCCAAGAAGTACATGCGTAGCTACGCCGGCAAGGTGCCCCTGATCCTCAAGATCAACGGCAAGACCAATATACCGTCAGACGCTGAGGCGTTCTCTCCCCTGGACGCCACGGTCGAGGATGCCGTCCGCCTGGGCGCTGATGCCGTCGGATACACCCTCTACGTGGGCTCACCGGCTCAAGACCGCGACTTCCTGCAGTTTGCCGAGGTACGCTCGGAGTGCGACCGGTATGGCATGCCACTCATCGTGTGGGCGTATCCCCGAGGCGCGGCGATCGAGGCTAAGGGAGGTCGGGATAGCATCTACGCTGTGGACTACGCTGCTAGGGTCGCCTGTGAGGTGGGTGCTGACATCGTCAAGCTGAATGCGCCGGAGTACGACCCTGACAAGGCTAACCTGTACCCGAAGCCCTACGACAAACTGGCTCTGGACTACGCTGAAGGCATAGGCAAGGTGGTGGAGTCGGCGGGGCGCACCATGGTGCTGTTTTCGGGCGGCAGCCGGATGGGTGACGAGGACTTGCTGAACAAGGCTCGCGCCGCTATGGAGCAGGGGGCCACCGGGCTGATCTTCGGCCGGAACATGTGGCAGCGGCCCCTAGCCGAAGGCATCGCCATCACCAGACGGGTTCAGGAGATTATGAGAGATTTCGGCATCCCGGCCTAGTCACGGCGGGCGTTCTGTAGCGACGCAGGGGCGGCGGAAGCCGCCCCTGTTGCGTTGGGGGTTCATCGCGGGGCAAACCGAGCTTGGGCCGCTCTTGCGCGCCAGTTCACCGGAGGGGTGCGGGGATACGGGGGAATCCTCAGGTCGCGAAGATACATGGCACACAAGTTGCAGAGTCATCACTGGCCATTGATCATTTCGGCTCGGGCCACCACTGCTGGAGGGGGATCCCCGCACAATGCAGAGCAGTGTCCTGGACATACTGGAGAGAAAGGTCGAAGACCTGACTACCCTGCCAGGCGTGGCTGTGCGCCTAATGGAGATGTGCTCGGACCCCGAGGTGAGAATCGGTAACCTGGCCACGGTCATCGAAAGCGATCAGGTCGCGGCCTCGCGTATCCTGCGGCTAGCGAACTCCGCCTATTACGGCCGGTTCGCTGGAGTTTCGTCTGTTCGCGAAGCGGTGATGGTCTTGGGGCTGGAGGCGGTCCGGGCACTGGGGCTGAGCATCGGGGTATACAGCGCCTTCGAGACCAAGGAGAGCGCCCAGCGCCCCGATGTCGAGCGTCTGTGGCATCATTCCATCGGGGTGGCGCTCCTAGCGCGGGAGATAGCCAGGCGCCTGGGGGTCAAGGACCGGGAACGCATCTTTGTGGCTGGTCTGATCCACGACATGGGCCAGCTGGTCATGCTGCAGTACCTGCCCGACCGCTACGAAAGCCTGCTCAGAGCGGTGACGGGCAGCAGTGTGGCGTTCGATCGGGCGGAGCGGGAGGCCCTGGGCACGGATCACGCCGAGGTAGGCGCCTGGCTGGCGCAGAAATGGTCGCTGCCGCGGGAGCTATGGCTGCCCATCTCGCTCCATCATGCCGCCAGCATCCCGGAAGGGCCGGATCCGGGGCTGGTCGCCGCCAGGATAGTGCAGGTAGCGGACTGGCTTGTGCTAACTCAGGGGCTGTGCCCGACCTGGTGCGAGGGGCGGGCGCTCCCCGTGCCCACCAGCCGGAAGAGCCTCGCCCTGGATGACGATTCGCTCCTGCAGCTGTGCCTCGGTCTCGACCGCCGGGTGTCTCAGATCTGCTCGGCGCTTGGCCTGAAGCCCGTTTCGCCCGATCTGTTCCAGCGTACGCTGCATCAAGCGAACCGCGTTCTGGCGCAGTTGGCGGTGGACCTGAACTTCCGCAGTCGCCGTCTCCGCCAGTCCATGGACGCGCTGATGCTGTTGCAGAAGGTGACCACGGCGCTGCTGGGGAGGCAGGATGTCAGCTCCATCCTCGAGTGCT